>DASXWV010000109.1:0-14221 GCA_036503495.1 Gaiellaceae bacterium | reverse complement strand
CCTCGACGGCGACGCGTGGCGCTCGCCGTTCTACGTCCACCTCGACGTCGCCGACGAGCCGGGCGTGCTCGCGCACGCCGCGAGCCGCCTCGCCGCGCACGACGTCTCCGTCGCGCAGCTCGTGCAGCGGCTCGAGGACGGCAGGGCGTCGTTGAACCTCGTGCTGCACGACGCACCGCTCGGCGACGTCCGCGCCGCGCTCGGCGAGATCGCGACGTTCCCGGAAGTGCTCGACCGCCCCTTCCTCGCGCCGGTGATCGCGTGACCGTGACACTCGGCGAGGGCAACACGCCGCTGCTGCACGCGCCGCGGCTGTCGACGCGGTACGGCGTCGACCTGTGGCTGAAGTGGGAGGGCGCCAACCCGACGGGCTCGTTCAAGGACAGAGGTATGTCGGTTGCAGTGACCCGCGCCGTTGCCGAGGGCGTGCACACGCTCGTCTGCGCCTCGACCGGCAACACGGCGGCGTCGTGCGCCGCCTATGCGGCGCGCGCGGGGTTGCGCGCGAAGATCGTCGTCGTCCGCGGCGCCGCCGCCGGGCCGAAGCTCGCACAGGTCCGCGCCGTCGGCGGCGAGATCGTCGAGGTCGACGGCACGTTCTCCGCTGCGTTCGCGCACGCGGCCGAGCTCGGTTCGCAGCCCGGCCACGCGCTCGTCAACTCGACGAACCCGCACCGGATCGAAGGGCAGCGCACGGCTGCCCTCGAGATCCTCGCGCAGCTCGGCGAGCCGCCGGATGTGCTGACGCTGCCGTACGGCGGCGGCGGCAACACGCGCGCCTACGCGCTCGGCTTCGGCGAGCGGCTGCCGCGCTTCCATCCCGTCCAGGTCGCCGACCGCGTCGGGACGGTCGCGTCGGCGATCCGCATCGCCGAGCCGGTGCATCGCGAGCAGGTCGAGGAGATCGTCGCGCGCAGCGGCGGCGCCGTCGTCACCGTCGATGACGAGGCGATCGTCGCCGCGCGCGACCTGCTCGGCCGCGAGGAGGGCGTGTTCTGCGAGCCCGCGTCCGCCGCCGGGATCGCCGGTCTCGAACAGGGCACCGCGAAGGACGGCGAGCGCGTCGTCTGTGTCGTCACCGGCCACGGCTTGAAGGATCACGGATGAAGATCCACGTGCGCGCACCGGCAACGACCGCGAACCTCGGCCCCGGCTTCGACGTCGCAGGCGCGGCGCTCGAGCTCTGGAACGAGCTCGAGGTCGACGAGCCGGACGGCGCCGTCGACGAGCACCATCTGGGCGTGCGCGCGTTCGCGCGCTTCGCGCCGCCCGAGGAGTTCTCGTTCTCGTTCACCGACCGGATCCCGCGTGAGCGCGGCCTCGGCTCGAGCGCCTCCGTCGTCGCGCTCGGCCTCGTTGCCGGCGCGCTCGCCGCCGGCGCGGAGCCGACCGCCGACGAGCTGCTCGCCGAGGGACTGCCGCTCGAGGGGCACGGCGACAATCTCGCCGCCGCGCTCGCCGGCGGCGTCTGCCTCACCTGGAACGGACGGATCGCACGCATTGCGGACGACGTGCCGGCGGCGCCGGTCGCGGTCGTCCCGAAGACCCGCGTGAAGACGGCCGACGCGCGCGCAGCGTTGCCGCAGACGGTGCAGCATGCCGACGCCGTCTTCACCGCGGGACGTGCAGCGCTGCTCGGCGCTGCATTGGCTCGTGGCGACGACTCCCTCTTCGCCGCCGGGGCAGACGACCGTCTGCACGAGCCGTACCGCGCCGAGCATGCGCCGCACCTCTACGCGATTCGCGAAGCGCTGCCGGCGGGCGCGCTCGGCGCGACGCTCTCCGGCTCCGGCCCGACGGTGATCGTGTGGGCGCGGAAAGAGCGCGTCGACGACGTCGTCGGCGCGCTGGCCGAGCAGTTCCCGGAGCACGAGATCCTGCCGCTGTCGATCGCGACGAGCGGAGCGGGACCCGTATGAGCGATCCCTACGGACGCAAGTCAGACCCGGCGAAGCGGCGAAGCGCCGCGCTGACCGACGGCGTCGACCGCGCGCCCGCGCGCGCGATGCTGAAGGGGATCGGCCTCGACGACGACGCGCTCGCGCGGCCGCTTGTCGGCATCGCGACGACGTGGATCGAGACGATGCCGTGCAACTGGAACCAGCGCGTGCTCGCGCGCCACGTGCGGCGCGGCATCCTCGACGCGGGCGGCACACCGGTGGAGTTCAACACGATCGCCGTCTCGGACGGCGTGTCGATGGGCACCGAAGGCATGCGTGCATCGCTCGTCTCGCGCGAGGTGATCGCCGACTCGATCGAGCTCGTCGTGCGCGGCCATCTGCTCGACGGCCTCGTCTGTCTCGTCGGCTGCGACAAGACGATCCCCGCCGCCGCGATGGCGCTCGCGCGGCTCGACGTGCCCGGGCTCGTCCTCTACAACGGCTCGATCGCGCCCGGCCGGTTCCGCGGCCGCGACGTGACGATCCAGGACGTCTTCGAGGCGGTCGGCGCCGCCGCCGCGGGACGGATGAGCAACGCCGACGTGCACGAGCTCGAAGGCGTCGCGTGCCCGGGCGCGGGCGCGTGCGGCGGGCAGTTCACCGCGAACACGATGGCAATGGTCCTCGAGTTCCTCGGCATCAGCCCCGCGGGGCTGAACGACGTGCCCGCGACCGATCCTGCGAAGCACGACGCCGCGTACGAGGCGGGCAAGATCGCGATGCGCCTCGTCCGCGACGACGTGCGCCCGTCGCAGGTGATGACGCGCGCTGCGCTCGAGAACGCCGCCGCAGCGGTCGCCGCGACGGGCGGCTCGACGAACGGCGTGCTGCACCTGCTCGCGCTCGCCGACGAGCTCGGCATCGAGCTGACGATCGACGAGTTCGACCACATCGCCGGGCGCACGCCGGTCGTCGCCGACATCAAGCCGGGCGGCCGCTTCGTCGCGACCGACCTGCACGCGGCGGGCGGGCTGGCGCTCGTCGCGCGCGAGCTCGTGAAGGGAGGTCTCGTGCACGGTGACGCGCCGAACGTCGACGGCCGCTCGCTCGCCGAGGTCGCGGCCGCGGCGGTCGAGACGCCCGGGCAAGAAGTCGTCGTTCCCATTGAGACACCAATCAAGGCTTCCGGCGGGCTGGCGATCCTGCGCGGCAACCTCGCGCCGGACGGCTGCGTCGTCAAGCTCGCCGGCCACGAGCGGCTGTTCCACAGCGGGCCGGCGCGCGTGTTCGACTCGGAGGAGGAGTGCTTCGCCGCCGTCAAGGCGCGCTCGATCCGAGCCGGCGACGTCGTCGTCATCCGCTACGAGGGGCCGGCCGGCGGCCCGGGGATGCGTGAGATGCTGCACGTCACCGCCGCGCTCGTCGGCGAGGGCCTCGGTGACGAGGTGGCGCTGATCACCGACGGGCGCTTCTCCGGCGCGACTCACGGGCTGATGGTCGGGCACGTCGCGCCCGAGGCGGCGCGCGGCGGCCCGCTCGCGGCGCTCCGCGACGGCGACACCGTCGAGCTCGACGTCGACGCGCGCGAGCTGCGGGTGCTGCTGAGCGACGACGAGCTCGCGGCCCGGCTGCGCGACGTGACGCCGCCGCCGCCGCGCTTCACGAAGGGCGTGCTCGCCCGCTACGCCGCGTCGGTGTCCTCCGCCTCGGAAGGAGCCGTCCTCCGGTGAGCTTCATTTTGTATAGTCGCATGCACGAGGAGCCGGGCTCGTCCCGCTCCGCATCGAGAGAGGCTGAGGGAACCGGCCCTGTGACGCCTCGGCAACCAGCGCAGTGCGCACGGTGCCAATCCCGGTCGGATGCCGAGCCACGGACGAAAGGAAGGTCGTAGTGCCCGCCACCGCACTTCGCTGCAGGGTCTGTGAGACCCGCCACGCCCTCGACCCCGTCGGGGTCTGCCCCCGCTGCTTCGGGCCGCTCGATCCCGTGTCCGACCGGGACGAGCAGCGCCGCGTCGTCACGCGCGAGCGCATCGAGGCCGGCCCGCGCTCGATCTGGCGTTACGCCGACCTCCTGCCGGTCGCGCCGCCCGCGGAGCCGCGGCTCGCCCCGGGCTGCACACCGCTCGTGCAGGCGCCGCGCCTCGCGGACGCGCTCGGCATCGGCGAGCTCTGGCTGAAGCTCGACACCGCGAATCCGACGCACTCGTTCAAGGACCGCGTCGTCGCAGTCGCGTGCGCGAAGGCGGTGGAGCACGGCGCGACGACGCTCGCGTGCTCCTCGACCGGCAATCTCGCGAACGCGGTCGCCGCGCGCGCCGCCGCGGAGGGGCTCGAGGCCGCGATCCTGTGCCCCGCCGATCTGGAGCCGGAGAAGCTGATCGCGAGCGCCGTCTACGGCCCGAAGATCTTCGCCGTCGACGGCAGCTACGACGACTGCAGCCGCCTCACGGTCGAGCTCTCGTTCGAGCTCGACTGGTCGTTCGTGAACGTGCAGCTGCGCTCCTACTACGCCGAAGGCTCGAAGACGCTCGCGTTCGAGATCGCCGAGCAGTTCGGCTGGGAGCTGCCCGACGTCGTCGTCGCGCCGATCGCGTCCGGGTCGATGTTCACGAAGCTCCATCAGGGGTTCGGCGAGTTCCTCGAGCTCGGCCTGGTGGAAGGCGAACGGCCGCGGCTCATCGGCGCGCAGGCGGAGGGCTGCTCGCCCGTCGCGCGCGCCTGGGCAGACGGCGCGAAGGTGAAGCCGGTGCGCCCGAACACGATCGCGCGCTCGCTCGCGATCGGCTCCCCGGCCGACGGCGCGCTCGCGGCGGCAACCGCGACGTCGATCCACATCACGCCCGAGGACGAGATCGTCGACAACATCGCGCTGCTCGCCGAGACGACGGGCGTGTTCGGCGAGACGGCGCCGGCCGTGACGCTCGGCGCGCTGCGCGCCGCCGCGCTGGCGGGCGAGGTCGGCGAGGGCGACCGCGTCGTCCTGCTCGTCACCGGCGACGGGTTGAAGACGCCGGGGCTCGTCGCCGACCGCCTGAACCCGGTCGTCGTCGAGCCGGACGCCGACAGGATCCTCGAAGTGCTGGGAGGTGTCGTATGAGAACCGGGCCGAGAACGGGCTTCCGCTGGACGCCGGACACGATCGTCTACGCGATCGTCCTCTGGCACCGCAAGCACAGCCGGCCGCCGCTGACGAGCGACTGGGAGACGGCGGGCGAGAACCATCCGTCGCGCCAGACGGTCGCCCGCGTCTTCGGCAGCTGGAATGCCGCGATCGCCGCCGCCGGCTTCCGGCCGCGGCCGCGCGGACGCCAGCCGAAGGGGCTGCTTGCCGACGTCTAGCGTTGTCCTTCTCCCGGGCGACGGGATCGGGCCGGAGGTCGCGCGTGAGGCGCGGCAGGTGCTCGAGCTGCTGGTCCCCGACGTCCGCGTCGAGGAGCGGCTGCTCGGCGCGGCCGCGATCCGCGCCACGGGATCGCCGCTCCCCGAGGAGACGCTGAACGCGTGTCTCGGGGCGACGGCGGTGCTGAAGGGCCCGATCGGCGACCCGGAGTTCGACGCCGCGGACGTCCGTCCCGAGCAGGGACTGCTCGCACTGCGCGCGTCGCTCGACACGTACGCCAACCTGCGGCCCGCGTCGCTCGGCGACGTCGACGTCCTGATCGTGCGCGAGCTCGTCGGCGGCCTCTACTTCGGCGCCCGCGGCACGCGCGACGACGGCACCGTCTACGACACGTGCGAGTACCACCCGCGCCAGGTCGAGCGCATCGTCCGGCGCGGCTTCGAGCTCGCGCGGTCGCGCCGCGGCCGGCTGACCTCGGTCGACAAGGCGAACGTCCTCGAGACGTCGCGGCTCTGGCGCCGTGTTGTCGACGAGACGGCGCCGCGCTATCCCGACGTGCAGGTCGAGCACGTCCTCGTCGACAACGCTGCGATGCAGCTCGCCGTCGACCCGGGGCAGTTCGACGTGATCGTGACCGAGAACATGTTCGGCGACATCCTCTCCGACCTCGCCGCCGCGGTCACGGGCGGCCTCGGCCTCGCGCCCTCGGCGAGCCTCTCCGACGGCGGTGCCGGCCTCTTCGAGCCCGTGCACGGCTCGGCTCCCGGCCTCGCCGGGCGCGACGCCGCCAACCCGACGGCGATGCTGCGCTCGACCGCGCTGCTCCTCGAGCACGGGCTGGGGCTGCGTGCAGAGGCGGACGCGCTCCGGCGCGCGATCGACGTGGCGCTGGCGACGACGAAGACGCCTGATCTCGGCGGCACGGCGACGACCGCGGAGCTCGGCGCCGCGGTAAGGGAACAACTGGCCGTTGACGCACCGGCCGCCGTCTCGTACGGTGGTTGAGATGCGTCTCGCGCGTGAAGCCCGCTTCTTCTCCTTCGGCTTCTACGCGTTTACGCGCTAGTCGGCGCTTTCGCGATCCCCGCAGCCGCCGGCTAGCACACAGAACCGCGGGACACCCACCTCCTGGAGGCGCATTCACCGATGTCGCAGATCGCTACAGAGTCAAACCACCGCCGAGCGGAAGGGCGCCGTCGCCGTACGGATCCCTCCCCGTCCGACGCGCGCCCAGCCGTCGCGTATCCGGGACCGAGCGGATCGCACACGGCCGCAGCCGCGGCGGCGCTCTTCCCCTCGGCGTCGCTCGCACCGCTCGCGAGCTTTCGCGCTGTCGCCGACGCCGTCGTCGAGCACGCTGCGGGGTACGGCGTGCTGCCGATCGAGAGCTCGCTCGCCGGTGCGGTCGCCGAGACGCACGACCTCCTCTACGAGCGTGCGTTGTCGATCGTCGCCGAGACGGTGCAGCCGATTGTCCACTGCCTTGCGGGGCTCGGCTCGCTCGAGCAGGTACGCGTCGTGCGCTCGCATCCCGCGGCGTTCGACCAGTGCCGGCAGGTGCTCGGCGACGTCACGCTCATCCCCGCCGCGACGACCGCCGACGCGGCGCGGCTCGTCGCGCAGCACGACGACCCGTACGAGGCCGCGCTCGCGTCACGTACGGCCGCCGAGCTGTACGGCCTGCCGGTGATCCTCGACGACGTCGGCGACCGGGCGGCGTTCACGCGCTTCGTCGCGATCGCCGCGCACACCTCGCTCGTCGCCGCGGATGCGCGCACCGCGCTCTCGTTCGTCACCGACCATCGCCCGGGCGCACTGCACGCGGCGATCACGCCGTTCGCTATTGCGGGCATCGATTTGCAGCGTCTGGTCTCGCGGCCGCTGCCGCAGACGCCGTTCCGCTACCGCTTCGACGCCGTCGTCGCGGGGCATCCGCTCGACCCGGCGGTGCGTGATGCGCTGCGCTCCGTCGGCGCCGTGACGCGCGAGCTGCGCGTGCTCGGCATCTACGACGCACACGAGGAGGAGAACGCATGAGCACGGTCACAACGCAGGACGAGTTCGTTGCGCGCGTCCGCCGTGACATCTCGGATCTCGACAGCGCGCTCGTCGAGCTCGTCAACAAGCGGCTGCAGCTCGTCGCGCGGCTGAAGCGGTACAAGGACGAGCACGGCATCGGCTTCGTCGACCTCGCGCGCGAAGAATGGATGCTGCAGTACCTGCACCGGTTGAACCGCGGCCCGCTCTCCGGCGAGGGGCTGAGCGAGCTCTACCACGAGCTGCTCGACCTGATGAAGCGGGAAGTCAGCCGCGAGTGACCGTCGACAGCGGCGCGGGATGCGCCGCCTCGTACGCGTCGATCAGCTCGACGTCGCGGAGCGTCAGCGCGATGTCGTCGAGCCCCTCGAGCAGGCACTCCCGCGTGAAGTCGTCGAGCTCGAACGGGAACTCATCGACCTTCCGCGACTCGAGATCGACCGTGATCTCGGAGCGTGTCATCAGCTCACGCACCTGCTCTTGCGGGAGCTGCACGGGGAGCAGCCCGATCTTCAGCGAGTTCTGGCGGAAGATGTCGCCGAACGAGGGCGCGATCACGACGTCGAACCCGTAGTCCTGCAGCGCCCACGGCGCGTGCTCGCGGGACGAGCCGCAGCCGAAGTTCCGGCCGGCGAGCAGGATCCGCCCCGACTGGTGGTTCAGCTCGAAGGCGGGATCCTTGCGCCAGTCGAAGAAGAGGAACTCGCCGAAGCCGGTCCGCTCGATCCGCTTCAGGAACTGCTTCGGGATGATCTGGTCGGTGTCGACGTCGGGACGGTCGAGGACGACGGCGCTCGACGTGACGGTGCGGAAGGCTCTCATGCGTTTGCGAAGCGGCCGGCGAGCGCGGTCGCTGCGGCGATCGACGGGCTGACGAGGTGCGTGCGGCCGCCCGCGCCCTGGCGGCCCTCGAAGTTCCGGTTCGACGTCGAGGCGCAGCGCTCGCCCGGTGCGAGCACGTCCGGGTTCATGCCGAGACACATCGAGCAGCCCGCGCGGCGCCATTCGAAGCCGGCGTCGACGAAGATCCGGTCGAGCCCTTCCGCCTCCGCCTGCGCCTTCACCTGCGCCGAGCCCGGGACGACCATCGCGCGCACCGACGGGTGCACGCGGTGCCCCCGCACGATCGATGCGGCGGCGCGGAGATCCTCGATGCGCGAGTTGGTGCAGGAGCCGATGAAGACGCGGTCGACGGCGATCTCGCGGATCGGCGTCCCCGGCTCGAGCCCCATGTACGCGAGCGCGCGCTCGGCGGCGTCGTCGGCGGGCTCGGGCACGACGTCGTCGATCGAGACGACCATGCCGGGGTTCGTCCCCCACGTCACCTGCGGCCGGATCTCGTTCACGTCGATCTCCACCTCGCGGTCGAATGCCGCGTCGGCGTCCGACCGGAGGTCGCGCCACTCGGGCCGCGCCTCGACGCCGTGCGCGCGCAGGTATGCGAACGTGGTCTCGTCGGGCGCGATGATCCCGGCGCGTGCGCCGGCCTCGATCGACATGTTGCAGACCGTCATCCGGCCTTCCATCGACAGCGCCTCGATCGCCGGTCCCGCGTACTCGATCACGTGGCCGACGCCGCCGTCGACGCCGATGCGGCCGATCGCCGCCAGCACGTAGTCCTTCGCGCCGACGCCGGGTGCAGGCTCGCCGACGAAGCGGATGCGCAGCGACTTCGGCTTGCGCTGCGGGAGCGTCTGCGTGGCGAGGACGTGCTCGACCTCGGACGTTCCGATGCCGAAGGCGAGCGCGCCGAAGGCGCCGTGCGTCGACGTGTGCGAGTCGCCGCAGACGATCGTCGTCCCCGGCTGCGTCAGGCCGAGCTCGGGCCCGATCACGTGCACGATCCCCTCGCGGCCGCTGCCGGTCGCGTGCAGCGGCACGCCGAATTCCTCGCAGTTCCGGCGCAGCGTCTCGAGCTGCTGCTCGGAGAGCGGATCCGTGGGCGTGTCGTCGCCGGTCGCGACGTTGTGATCCATCGTCGCGACGGTCAGGTCGGGTCGCCGGACCGGGCGGCCGGCGAGCCGCAGCGACTCGAACGCCTGCGGCGAGGTCACCTCGTGGACGAGGTGGAGGTCGATGTACAGGAGGTCCGGCGCAGCGCCGCCGCTGCGCACGACATGGGTCTCCCAGATGCGGTCGAGCAGCGTTTTCGCCACGCTTTCGACGCTAGCGCGCAGGCTCCCGACTGGGCAGCCGATTGTCCGGTTTCGCAGGCTTTTCGCGCCGTACGCTAGCTCGATGGCGGTCGTCGCAGACGCGCTCCGGCGGGACGTCCGCCTGCTCGGCGACCTGCTCGGGCGCGTCCTCGTCGAGCAGGCGGACGAGTCGCTGCTCGAGGACGTCGAGCGCGTCCGCGCGCGCGCCCGGGCGGCCCGGGCCGGCGAGCCGCACGACGACCTGCGCCGTGCCGTGGCCGCCCTGCCGGCGGAGCGGCAGACCGCCGTCCTCCGCGCCTTCGCGCTCTATTTCCAGCTCGCGAACGTCGCCGAGCAGCATCACCGCGTCCGGCGGCGCGAGGCGTACCGGCGCGAGGGCCGCGCCGCGCGCGAGTCGCTCGCCGAAGCGCTCGCGCAGGTCGGCGACGACGTGCCGCACGTCTCGCTCGGGCTCGTGCTGACCGCACACCCGACCGAGGCGGCCCGGCGCACGGTGCTCGCCGCGCACCTCCGCATCGCGGCCCTGCTCGACGAGATCGAGCCGGACGAGCGCCTGCTCGCCGAGATCACGGCGCTCTGGCAGGCCGACGAGGTGCGGACGCAGCGGCCGCGCGTCGTCGACGAGATCCGCAACGGCCACTGGTTCTTCGAGCAGAGCCTGATCGACGCGGCCGAGCGGCTGCTCGCCGAGTTCCGGCGGCACGTCCCCGCCGCCCCGGCGCCGCTGTGGTTCGGCACGTGGATCGGCGGCGACGCCGACGGCAACCCGAACACGACCGCCGAGACGGTCACCGAGGCTCGCCGGCGCGCCCGCGAGCTGCTGCGCCTGCGCTACCGCGCCGAGGTCCGCGCGCTCGCGGTCGAGCTCGCATCCTCGTCCCGCATCGTCGACGTGTCGGATGAGCTGCGTGCGTCGATCGCGCGGGACGAGGCGGAGCTCAGCGAGTATGCGGCGCAGATCCGCGATCAGAATCTCGACGAGCCGTACCGGCGGAAGCTGTCGTTCGTCTGGCACCGGCTCGACGCCGATCTCTACGACGGCGCAGCATCGCTGCTCGACGATCTCGGCGTCGTCGACCGCAGCCTGCGCGCGAACCGCGGGTCGCGCCTGGCCGACGCCGGTCTTGCCGCGCTGCGCCGGCGCGTCGAGCTGTTCGGCTTCCACCTCGCCGAGGTCGAGGTGCGCGTGCACGCGCGCGATGCCGTCGATCCCGATGAGCGCATCCGCGCGCTCCTGCACGTCGCCGGCGAGACGGTCGTCGTCTCCGGCGTGTCGTCGGCCGACGACGTGCGGCGCGTGCGTGCGTTGACGAACGCGACGAACGTCGTGCCGCTATTCGAGTCGGTCGAGGCGCTCCGCAGCGCGCCGCAGATCTACGCGGAGCTCGGCTGCGCCGAGGTGATGGTCGGCTACTCGGACTCGGCGAAGGACGCGGGCTACCTCGCGGCGCAATGGGAGATCCGGCAGGCGCTCGTGGCGCTCGCCGACGCAGCGCGGCGGCGCGGCTCCGAGCTGACGGTGTTCCACGGGCGCGGCGGTAGCGCGGGCCGCGGCGGCGGGCCGACGTACGACGCGATCCTCGCGCAGCCGCAGGGTGTGCCGCCGGGACGTCTGAAGCTGACGGAGCAGGGAGAGACGATCGCGTTCAAGTACGGGCTGCCGGGGCTCGCGCAGAGGAACCTCGAATCGGCGCTCGCGGCGACGCTCCTCGCCGCGTCGGGCGTCGAGCCGCGCGTCGACACCGGCGCGCTGCAGGCGCTCGCCGACACGTCGCGCCGTGCGTACGGGGCGCTCGTCGACGACCCGCGCTTCGTCGACTTCTTCCGCGCGTTCACGCCCGTCGACGAGCTTGCCCTCCTGAACATCGGCTCGCGCCCCGCACGCCGTCCCGACTCCGCGGAGTACATCCAGTCGCTCCGCGCGATCCCGTGGGTGTTCGCGTGGACGCAGAACCGCTGCCTGCTGCCGTCGTGGTACGGGTGCGGGACGGCGTTCGCGTCCGCGGACGTCGCTGAGCTGCGCGGTCTCTACCGCGAGTGGCCCTTCTTCCGCACGCTCGTCCAGAATCTCGAGATGACGCTCGCGAAGTCGAGCCTGCCGATCGCGCAGGACTACCTCTCACTTGTCGACGACGCGAGCCTCTGGCCGCAGGTCGCGGCGGAGCACGAGCGGACGGTTGCCGCCGTGCTCGAGATCGTCGAGGCGGAGAGCCTGCTCGACCGCCATCCCGTCGTCCAGCGGTCGGTGCAGCTGCGCAACCCGTACGTCGATCCGATGAACGCGATCCAGGTCGACCTGCTCGCCCGGCATCGTGCCGGCGACGAGAGCGTCGAGCCGGCTCTGCTGCGGTCGATCGCCGGCATCGCCGCGGCGCTGAGGAACACCGGGTGAGAGAGCAGATCGAGCGGGAGGCACGCGCGGCGCACGCGGCCGTCGCGTCGTTGCACGATGACGCGGTAGCGCATGCGCTGGCACGCGCCGCGGCGCTCGTGCGCGGACGGCGGCGCGCGATCGGAGCGGCGAACGCAGCCGACGTCCACGCCGCGCACTCGCTCGACGAGGGCGCCCGCGACCGGCTGCGTCTGGACGACGCACGCATCGACGCGCTCGCCGAGCAGCTCGCCCAGCTCGCGGCCCTGCCGCCGCTCGAGCGGGTGGAAGACGGGTGGCGGCTCGAGAGCGGGCTCCGGGTCGAGGTGCGCCGGATTCCGATCGGCGCCGTCGGCGCCAACTTCGAGGCGCGGCCGAACGTCGCGCTCGACGTCGCCGGCCAGCTGCTGAAGTCCCTGAACGCCGCCGTCCTCCGGACGGGCAGCGCCGCGCTGCGCACGGTCACCGTGCTCGTCGACGACGTCCTGCGGCCGGCGCTCGTCGACGCCGGGCTCCCGCCGGACGCGGTCGGGCTCGTCCGCACGCCGGAGCATGAAGGCGCGCGGATCCTCGTCTCGCTGCCGCACGTCGTGCCGCTCGTCATCCTCCGCGGCAGCGGCGAGACGACGGCCGCACTCGCGCGCGACGCGGCGCAGCACGGCGTGCGGACGCTCGCGCACGCCGAGGGGGGCGGTGTCCTCTACGTTCACCGCGCAGCCGACCCCGAGAAGACGCGGACGCTCGTCCGGGCGAGCCTCGACCGGCTCGGTGTCTGCAACCGGCTCAACCTCTTGCTTTGTGACGATTTGTCACTAGCGCCGACCGACGTGCTCGACGAGCTCGGCATCGCCGTGCGCGAGCCGGAGCGCGTCGGCCACGAATGGGCCAACGATCCCGAGCACATCGCATCGGTGACGATCCGCGTCGTCGACTCGCCGGAGGAGGCGGTCGCGCTCGCAAACGACGAGACGAGCGGGCTCGCGGCGTCGATCGTCACCGAGGACGCCGCCGTCGCGCAGCGGTTCCTCGACGGCTACCGCGGCACCGCCGCCTACTGGAACGCGACGACGCGGCTCACCGACGGCTTCAAGCTCACCGGCTCGCCCGAGACCGGGATCAACGTCGACCGCGTGCCCGGCCCGCGCGGCCCCGTCACGTACCGCGACCTCTATCTCCGCCAGTACCGCGTCGTCGAGTGAAGCGCCCGCTCGTCGTCAAGCTCGGCTCGAGCCTCGTCGTCGACGATCAGGGTCGCCCGCGGCGGGCCGTGCTCCGCCGCCGTGCCGCCGAGCTCGCGGCGATCGTCGACGGCGGCACGCCGGTCTGCGTCGTGTCGTCCGGTGCGATCGCGCTCGGCATCGGCGGCGCGAAGCGGCCGACGTCGCTGCCGCGGCTGCAGGCGGCGTCGGCGCTCGGGCAGGCGGCGCTCCAGCGCGCCTGGCAGGACGTGCTGCGGCCGCACGGCCTCGAGGCGGCGCAGATCCTGCTGACGAGCGGCGAGATCGGCGACCGCCGTGCCTACGTGAACATCCGCGCGGCGTTCAACGCGCTGTTCTCGCTCGGCGCCGTGCCCGTCGTGAACGAGAACGACGTGACCGCGACGGACGAGATCACGTTCGGCGACAACGACGCGCTCGCCGCACAGGTCGCCGTGCTGCTGCGTGCGCGCCTCCTCGTCCTGCTCACCTCGGTGCCCGGTGTGCTGCACGAGGGCGTGCTGATCACCGACGGCGCGCAGGCGCGCAGCGCGGTCTTCGGCCCGGGCAACCCGCTCGGCCGCGGCGGCATGGAGTCGAAGGTCGCCGCCGCCGAGCTCGCCGCGGGTGCCGGGATCCCGACGGTGATCGCCGGCGACACGCCGCTCGCCGACCTCGTCGCGCAGGGCGGCACGCGCTTCGCAGCCGCCGCCGGCGCGCCCGCGTTCAAGCTCTGGCTGCGCCACGGCAAGCGCGTCGTCGGCCGGATCGTCGTCGACGAGGGCGCGCGTCGCGCCGTCGTCCAGGGCGGCGCCAGCCTGCTGGCGGTCGGGATCACGGCGGTCGACGGCACCTTCCGCGCCGGCGACGGCGTCGAGCTCGTCGGCCCCGACGGCACGCCCTTCGCCCGCGGGATCGCGGCTGCGGACGCCGCCGATCTCGCCCCCGGCGTCGAGGCGGTCCATCGCGACCGGCTCGTCCTCCTCTAGACCGGACAACTCACTTTCATAAGTGAAGTAATGGCGACTAGCCTCGCGGAATGACTACGTGGGATGCGGTCTACGAGCGGAATTCCGTCGAGCGGATCAAGCGCGACGGGCCGCCGCTCGGCATCCGCGACGAGCTGCCCGCGCTGATCGCCGCCGGCTACTCGGCCATGGACGAGGAGGACATCGTCCGCCTGCAGTGGTGGGGCCTCTACCACGACAAGCCGAAGATCGGGACGTTCATGCTGCGCGT
>DASXWV010000108.1:0-4860 GCA_036503495.1 Gaiellaceae bacterium | reverse complement strand
CAGCGGGTGATGCCGCCGAAGATGTTGAAGAAGATCGACTTGACCTGCGGGTCGCGCGTGATCACCTCGAGCGCGTCGACGACGCCCTCGGCGCTGCCGCCGCCGCCGAGGTCGCAGAAGTTCGCAGGCCGGCCGCCGACGTGGGCGACGACGTCGACCGTGCTCATGCTGAGCCCGGCGCCGTTGCCGAGGATGCCGACGTCGCCGTCGAGCTTGACGTAGGTGACGCCCTTCTCCCGCGCGAACGTCTCGAGCGGGTCGGCGGCGGCCGTGTCGCGCATCTCCGCCACGTCGGGATGGCGGAAGAGCGCGTTGTCGTCGACCGTGAACTTCGAGTCGAGCGCCTTCACCTCGCCGTCGGGCGTGACGATCAGCGGGTTGATCTCGCAGAGCATCGCGTCGAACCGCGTGAACGCCTCGTAGAGCTTCTCGACGATCGCGGCGATCTGCTTCTGCTCGCTCGCGTCCTCGACGCCGGCGCCGTAGATGAGGCGGCGCGCGACCCACGGCTGGAAGCCCTCGCTCGGGTCGACGTGCAGCCGGACCAACGCGTCGGGGCTCTCTTCGGCGACCTGCTCGATCTCGACGCCGCCCTGCGTCGTGAACATGAAGAGCGGCTTCTTCGCGCCCCGGTCGAACGTGACCGAGAGGTAGTACTCCTTCGCGATGTCCGAGGCCGTCTCGATCCAGAGCTTCTGGACGACGTGGCCGCGGATGTCGAGGCCGAGGATGTCGTTGGCCTTCTGCTCGGCGTCGGCGGGGTCCTCGGCGAGCTTGACGCCGCCCGCCTTGCCGCGCCCGCCGGTCAGCACCTGCGCCTTGACGACGACGGGGCCACCGAGCTCCTCTGCCGCGGCGCGCGCCTCGGCCGGGGTCGTCGCGAGCCGCCCGTCGCTGACCGGAATGCCGACGCGCCGGAAAAGCTCCTTGCCCTGGTACTCCATCAGGTCCACGGCGGCGGATGCTAACGGCGTGCGCGATCCATGCCGATCAGTTCCCCATGGGACGCGGCGTGATCGGCATGTGCGTGCTGCTCGGCGGGATCGTCGGCGGCTATGTCCCGGTGCTCTGGGGCGCGAGCTCGCTCGGCGGCCAGAGCCTCCTGTTCGGCGCGGTCGGCAGCCTCGTCGGCGTCTACGTCGGCGCGCGGATCAGCGAGGGCTGACGCAGTTACAGTCGTCGGTCGTGGACGCGATCGTCGCAGAGGATCTCCGCAAGCACTACAAGAATGTGCAGGCGCTCGACGGCCTGTCGTTCAGCGTGCGCGACGGCGAGGTGTTCGGCCTGCTCGGCCCGAACGGCGCCGGCAAGTCGACGACCGTCCGCGTCCTGACGACGCTGACGCGCGCCGACTCCGGCCGCGCGTTCGTCGCCGGCGAGGACGTCGCGCAGCACCCGAACCGCGTCCGCCACGCGATCGGCTACGTCGCGCAGGACTCGGGCGTCGACTGGGAGGCGACCGGCCGCGAGAACCTCCTGCTGCAGGGCCGCATTCACGGGCTCGCCGGCAAGCAGCTGCGCACCCGCGTCGAGGAGCTGCTCGAGCTCGTCGGCCTCCGCGAGGCGGCCGACCGCGTCGCGCGCGGCTACTCGGGCGGCATGAAGCGGCGCCTCGACGTCGCGATCGGGCTCGTCCACCGCCCGCGCGTCCTCTTCCTCGACGAGCCGACGACCGGGCTCGATCCCGAGGCGCGCGCAGCGATGTGGGTGGAGGTCGAGCGCCTGGCCGCGCAGGAGAGCCTGACGATCCTGCTGACGACGCACTATCTCGAGGAGGCCGACCGCCTCGCCGAGCGGGTGGCGATCGTCAGCCACGGCAAGGTGGTCGTCGAAGGAACGCCCGAAGCGCTGAAGCGCGGGCTCGAAGGCGAGTCGATCAGCGTCGAGCTGCGCGAGCTCGACGGCCGGCTCGTCGAGGCACAGCAGGTCGTCGAGCGCGTCGCCGGCAACGTGCACGTCGACGGCCAGGTGCTGCGCGCGCGCGTGCCGAACGGCGCGGAGTCGATTCCGGTCGTGCTCGGCGCGCTCGACGCCGCCGGCATCGACGTCGCCGCGGTGACGACCGCGCGCCCGTCGCTCGACGACGTCTACCTGCACTACACCGGCCGCGATTTCGCGCGCGAGCACGAGGAGGGAACAGCGTGACGCAGCTCTTCCGCCACACGGGCTGGATGGTCGTGCGCCAGGCGCGCAACCTGATGCGCGAGCCGATCTGGATCGCGATGATGGTCGTGCAGCCGATGCTCTGGCTGCTCCTCTACGGCCAGCTGTTCAAGCGCGTCGGCGCGCAGGGGCCGGCCAGCGGCAGCTACGTCGAGTTCCTCACGCCCGGCGTCGTCGCGATGAACGCGTTCTTCGGCGGCATGTGGTCGGGGATGGCGATGATCAGCGACCTCGACCGGCACGTGATCGACCGCTTCCTCGCGGCACCGACGGCGCGGATCGCGATCGTCCTCTCGCAGGTCGTCCGCGCCGCGATCACGGCGATCCTGCAGGCGCTGATCCTCCTGCTCGTCGCGCTCGCGCTCGGCGTCCGCGTGCACGGCGGCGTGCTCGGGTGGCTCGTCGTGCTGGCTGCGTCGGCGCTCCTCGCCGCCGTCTTCTCCGGCTTCTCGCACGGGATCGCGCTGCTGATGCGGCGCGAGGCGTCGATGATCGCGGCCGCGAACTTCATCGGCATGCCGCTGATGTTCCTCTCGTCGATCCTCGTCTCGATCGCGCTGATGCCCGGCTGGATCCGCTCGATCGCGAAGTTCAACCCGGTGAACTGGGGCGCGCGCGCCGCGCGCAACGCCGTCCTCGTCGGCGGCCACTGGGGGCCGACCGGCGTCTATCTCCTCCTCCTGCTCGCGATCACCGCCGCCACGTCATTGTTCGCAACGTGGTGCTTCCGCGCGTACCAGCGCTCCATCTGATCACGGCCGTCGCCGCGGCGCTGGCACTGCCGGCGGCTGCGGGCGCAACCTACGGCTGGCCCGTGCAGCCGTTCGACAAGCAGCATCCGGTGCGGAGCTTCTTCGACGACCCGCGACAGGAGGGAGCGGATCCGGCGTCGTTCCACTTCGGCATCGACATCTCGGCGCCGGACGGGACGCCGGTCTACGCCGTGGCGGACGGCGTCGTGCGCCTGCAGCCGGACAGCGTCGCGCTCGTCGCCGACGTCGGCGAGCGCGTGTTCTCGTACTGGCACGTCACCGCGACGGTCGCCGACCTGACGCGTGTGACGGCCGGCACCGCGATCGCGACGATCAAGCCCGGCTTCGGGCACGTGCACTTCGCCGAGCTGCACAACGGCACGTACGTCAACCCGCTGCGGCCGGGCGGGATCGCGCCGTACGTCGACGCGACGTCGCCGACCGTCGTCACGCTCTTCGCGGCGACCGGGACGCGGAAGCTCGACCTCGGCGCGCTCGGCGGGACGTTCGACCTGCTCGTCGACACCTACGACACGCCGCCGACGCCGCTGCCGGCTCCGCCGTGGAACCTGACGCGCGTCGCGCCCGCGTACATCCGCTGGCGGCTCGTGCCGCAGGGCTCGGCGACCGCACGGTGGCGAACGGCGCTCGACTTCCGCTCGTACCAGCCGCCGCGCGAGAAGTTCTCGAACGTCTACGCCCCCTGGACGACGCTCAACCGGCCGTCCGCGCCTGCGCACCTCGTCTACTACCTCGCGCGCGGCTGGGACTCACGGCGCGTGCCGGACGGCCGCTACCGGCTGCAGGTGGCCGTGTTCGACTCGCAGGGCAACAGCGCGCGTGCCGGCATCTGGATCACGGTCGGGAACGCATGAGCGTAGGCTCGACGGAGCTCAGCAAAGAGCGGAAGCGCCGGCTCTGCCGGCGCTGGGAGCGGGAGTGAGCGTCCGGACGATCGACCTGACGAGCGTCTCGCCCGAGGAGGTGCGCCAGGCGTGCGAGGAGGTCGGGTTCCTGACCGTCGTCGGGCACGGCGTCGACGGCGACCTGGTGGACGAGGTCGCGGCGCGCTCGCGCGCGTTCTTCGATCTGCCCGACGCCGAGAAGGAGCGTTTCCGCGGACCGGCGGAGACGCGCGGACTGCCGGTCTACCGGCCGCTCGGGGCGGAGACGCTCGGCGCGAACGCCGACCGCAAGGCGTCGCTCGACTGGGGGCCGTCGCTCACGGGCGTCGCGTGGCCGAACGCGGAGCTGCGCGCGGCGTACGAGCGCTACTACGCCGAGATGCAGCGCGTGGCCGGAACGCTCGTCGCTGCGTTCGGAGCGGCGCTCGGCCGCGACCTCGCGTCGGAGTTCGACGACCGCTCGTCGAGCCTCCGCGTCATCGACTACCCGGCGGACGGGGGCGCCGGCGCCCGCGCAGGCGCGCACCGCGACTACGGCTGCCTGACGATCATCCGCTCGGACGCGCCGGGGCTCGAGGTGCAGACGCGGAGCGGCCGGTGGCTCGCGGTGCAGCCGCCGGCCGGCGGCTTCGTCGTCAACATCGGCGACCTGATGCAGTTCTGGACGGCCGAGCGCTGGGTGTCGACGCTGCACCGCGTCGTCGGCGAAGACGACGCGCCGCGCCGGCAGTCGCTCGTCTTCTTCCACAACCCGCGGGCGGATGCGGTGATCAACGGCGTGCGCGCAGAGGACTACATCCTGGCGCGCGCGGCCGAGGCCGGCCTGTAGCCAGCAACGCATCGCTCCCACCGCAGGACGAGGACGTTCGGGACGGGAAAGGGCGTCACTCGACGCGACAGATGATCTGTCCGCTCGCGACGGCGTCCCCGGGGCCGACGCTGAGGGCGGCCACGGTGCCGTCGCGGTGCGCCCGTACCTCGTTCTCCATCTTCATCGCCTCGACGATGCAGATCACCGTGCCGCTCTCGACCGCGTCCCC
>DASXWV010000107.1:0-103331 GCA_036503495.1 Gaiellaceae bacterium | reverse complement strand
ACCATCCCGCGTCGTAGTGGCCGTCCCACTCACAAAAGCCTTACAGCACGGTCGTACGCTCCCCGCCTTGCGCCTCGCCGTCGGGCTCTCTCTCGTCACTCTCGCCGCTGCGGCCGCGCTCGTGCATGCGGGGGGTGCAGCTGCCGCCAGCCCGTGCTGGAAGCAGCTCCTGAACGACTGGTACGACGGGCGCATCGACAACACGTACGCGACGCACTGCTACCGCGACGCGCTCAAGCACCTGCCCGCCGACGTGGCGACGTACTCGAGCGCGCACGACGACATCCTGCGCGCGCTTCAAAGCGCGGTCGCCAAGGAGAGGAAAGCCGGTCACACGGTCGGCCCGAACACGCAGCTGCCGCCGCCCTCCTCGGCGGGCAAGGGCGGGAAGGGCGGAAAGAACCCCGGCACCACGACGATCGGCCGGAAGCCGAACGAGGGGCTCGCCGACAAGCTGAATCCGTCCTCGGCGGACTCGCTCCCGGTACCCCTGCTCGTGCTCGGCGGGCTCGCGATCCTGCTCGTCCTGGCAGGCGGCGCGGGGCTCGTGGCGAAGCAGATTCAGGCCCGCCGCCAGTCGCCCTAGGCCCCGCCGCGGCCGGTAAAATGGCGGTCTCCGGTGCCGTCCGGGGCGCGCTCTAGGGTCCGTCCTCCTTTCGACAGGCATCAACGAAGTTCGCGCGTTGCGAAGGCGCGCGAAGGAGGCGAACCGCATGGCGTCCGTACAGCAGGAGAGCACCGTCACAATCCACCCCGACGAGCTCGTGAACAGCGTCGTCGACGAGGACGCCACCCTCGCCGTCCGCCGGCTGTTCACGATCGAGGGCCGCGACCCGTTCGACGAGGTCGAGTGGGAGATCCGCGACGCGTTCATCCCGGGCAAGAACGGCCCGGCCTTCGAGCAGAAGGCCGTCGAGTTCCCGAAGTTCTGGTCGCAGACGGCCACGAACATCGTCGCGCAGAAGTACTTCCGCGGCCGCCTCTCGTCGCCGGAGCGCGAGTCGAGCGTCAAGCAGATGATCGGCCGCGTCGTCGACACGATCGTCGGCTGGGGCCGCGAGGGCGGCTACTTCGCCGACGACGCCGAGGCCGAGACCTTCGAGGCCGAGCTGAAGGCGCTGCTCGTCAACCAGTACGTCGCCTTCAACAGCCCGGTCTGGTTCAACGTCGGCTTCGAGGAGAAGCCGCAGTGCTCGGCGTGCTTCATCCTCTCGATCGAGGACTCGATGGAGGCGATCCTCGACTGGATCCGCCGCGAGGGCGTCATCTTCCGCGGCGGCTCGGGCTCGGGCGTCAACCTGTCGCGCCTCCGCTCGTCGCAGGAGCAGCTGTCGAAGGGCGGGCACGCGTCCGGCCCGGTCTCGTTCATGCGCGGAGCCGACGCGTCCGCCGGCACGATCAAGTCGGGCGGCAAGACGCGCCGCGCGGCGAAGATGGTCGTCCTCGACGTCGACCACCCGGACATCGAGGAGTTCATCTGGTGCAAGGCGAAGGAAGAGCGCAAGGCGCGCGTCCTCGAGCAGGCCGGCTACGACATGTCGCTCGACTCGCCGGACTGGGCGTCGATCCAGTACCAGAACGCGAACAACTCGGTGCGCGTCACCGACGCGTTCATGGAGGCTGCGACCGAGGGGCGCGACTTCAACCTCACCGCGCGCACCGACGGAACCGTCGTCTCGACGCTCGAGGCGCGCGAGCTGCTGCGCCAGATCGCGGCGGCGGCGTGGGAGTGCGCCGATCCGGGCGTGCAGTACGACACGACGATCAACGCGTGGCACACGTCGCCGAACACGGGCCGCATCAACGCGTCGAACCCGTGCTCCGAGTACATGCACATCGACGACTCGGCATGCAACCTCGCGTCGCTGAACCTGATGAAGTTCCGCCGCGAGGACGGCGAGCTCGACGTCGAGGCGTTCGAGCACGCGTGCGACGTGACGTTCCTCGCGCAGGAGATCATCGTCGGCTACTCGTCGTATCCGACGCCCGAGATCGAGGCGAACGCGAAGAAGTTCCGCCAGCTCGGCCTCGGCTACGCGAACCTCGGCGCGCTGCTGATGGCGCGCGGCCTGCCGTACGACTCCGACGAAGGCCGGGCCTACGCAGCCGCGATCACCGCGGTGATGACCGGGCGCGCCTATCGCAAGTCGGCCGAGATCGCATCGCGGATGGGGCCGCACGAGGGCTACCAGGTCAACCGTGCGCCGATGATCGGCGTGATCGCGAAGCACCGCGCGGCAGTCGGCAACATCCAGGACCAGGACGTCGTGCCGGCCGACCTGATGTCGGCGGCGCGGCGGGCATGGGACGACGCGCTCAACCTCGGCGAGGTGCACGGCTACCGGAATGCCCAGGCGACCGTGCTCGCGCCGACCGGAACGATCAGCTTCATGATGGATTGCGACACGACGGGCGTCGAGCCCGACTTCTCGCTCGTCAAGTCGAAGAAGCTCGTCGGCGGCGGCGAGATCACGATCGTCAACAAGACGGTGCCGATGGCCCTCGACAAGCTCGGCTACGCGCCGAGCGAGGTCGACGAGATCGTCGCGTACGTCGACGAGCGCAACTCGGTCGTCGGCGCGCCGTACGTGAAGAGCGAGCACTTCCCGGTGTTCGACTGTGCCGTCGGCGACCGCGCGATCCACTATCTCGGCCACGTGAAGATGATGGGCGCGGTTCAGCCGTTCATCTCCGGCGCGATCTCGAAGACGGTGAACCTGCCGGAGTCGGCGACCGTCGAGGACGTGATGAGCCTGTACGTCGACGCGTGGAAGCTCGGCGTCAAGGCGATCGCGATCTACCGTGACAACTGCAAGGTCGCGCAGCCGCTGTCCTCGTCGGGGAAGGACGCGACCGCCGCGCCGCCGCCGGTGCTCGTGCACGAGCGGAAGCGGCTGCCCCTCGATCGCACCGAGGTCGGCCGGAAGTTCTCGGTCGGCGACCACGAGGGCTACATCCACGTCGGTCTGTACGACGACGGCAGCCCGGGCGACATCTTCGTCGACATCGCGAAGGACGGCACGACGATGGCCGGCCTGATGAACTCGCTGATGATCGCGGTGTCGATGGGCCTGCAGTACGGCGTGCCGCCGGAGGTCTACGTCTCGAAGCTGTCGCACCTCCGCTTCGAGCCGAGCGGGATGACGAACGACCCGGACATCCGAGTCGCGAAGTCGATCGTCGACTACATCTTCCGCTGGTTCGGCAAGCGGTTCCTGACGCCCGAGCAGCAGGAGGAGGCCGGGATCCTCTCGGCCGAGGTGAAAGCGCGCCTCGCCGAGCGGTACGCGAACGGCTCCGACGCCGCTCCCACCGCCGAGCCGGCCGAGACGCCGGCGCCCGGCCAGACGGCCCTCTTCAACTCGTGGGAGGACGCCGTCGAGTGCGCCCGCTGCGGCGGCCGCATGGTGCGGACGGGCTCCTGCTACACCTGCCGCGACTGCGGCACGAACACGGGCTGCTCATAGTTCACTCGGGAGACGAGGGTTGCAGTCCTGGAGGGCGCCGCAAGGCGCCCTCCGTGTCTTTCGGAGTACCGTTGGCACATGGACCCGCTGCCCCCGCGTTACGCGGACGCGCGCCTGCTCGGCGAGGGGAGCTTCGGCACGGTCTACGCCGCCCGCGACACGCTGCTCGGCCGGCCGGTCGCGGTCAAGATCCTCCGCGCGGACCTCGTCTTCGACGGCTCGGCGCGACAGCGATTCGGGCGCGAGGCGCAGACCGCCGCACTCGTCGGCACGCACCCGCACGTGGCGACGGTGCACGACGCGGGCGAGTGGCGCGGCCGGCCGTACCTCGTCCTCGAGCTGCTCGAGGGCCACGTTCGCAGCGGTGTGCCGGAGCCTGCGGCGCTGCGCTGGCTCGCGCAGGCGGCGTCGGCGCTCGACTTCGTGCACGCGCTCGACATCGTCCACCGCGACGTCAAGCCGGCGAACCTGCTCCTCGACGCGCACGGCGACGTGCGCCTCACCGACTTCGGCGTCGCGCGCGGCGGCACGCTGCCCGCGCTCACCGAGCCGGGCGCCGTGGTCGGGACGCCGGGCTACCTCGCGCCCGAGGTCGCAGCCGGCGGCGTCGCAACGGCCGCGTCCGACGTCTACAGCTTCGCGGTCGTCGCGCGAGAGCTGCTCGGCGACCGGCCGGAGCTCGCGGCCGCGTTCGCACACGACCCGGCGGAGCGGCCGGTCTCCGCAAGCGGGCTCGTCGCAGCGCTCGGCGGTGACGGCGAGCCGACGCGCGTCCTCGCTCCGGAGCGCCGGACGATCGCCCGCATCCCGCGGACGGTGCCGGCGCCGGCGATCGCACCTGCGATCCGGCGGCGGCGGATGCGCCGCAGCATCGGCATCGTCGGCGTCGCGGCGGTCGCAGCGCTCGCCGCGGCCGGCGGCGCGTTCATCGCGACGCGCGCGAGCGCAACCGCCTCCGTCAAGACGCCGGCGCAGCAGCCGCGCCAGACGTGCGCGCTGTCCGCGTTCCACCATGACGCCAACGTCGTCCTGACCGGAGCCGGCGCCGGCCGGCTGTGCCGAACGCAGGCGCACGTCCTCCGCCTGCGCGGCGACGACTGGAGCTACCGCAGCGGCGGCGAGCTGTTCGCGCCCGACCACGGCACGTCGTCCTTGCAGACGGTCTGCCGGCTCGGCCGCGGCGCGGTCCGCCTGCGCGTGTACGACAGCGGAACGCGCGCGATCGGCAGCGACCTCTGCCGCTGGTACACCGACGGCGGCTGGCGCGCGCTCTAGGCAGTGACAGCCATCCCGGAATCCCACCGTGACCTGCTCGACGCCGAGTTCGCGACGCTCGCGACCGACTCCGCGATCCCGAGAAGATCCATGCGGTCGACATGACCTCGTGATCGAGGCGATCCAGGGCGACATCACGAAAGAGCGCGTCGACGCGATCGTCAACGCAGCGAACGAGAGCTTGCTCGGCGGGGGCGGTGTCGACGGCGCGATCCACCGTGCGGCCGGGCCGGAGCTCCTCGCCGAGTGCCGGACGCTCGGCGGCTGCCGGCCGGGCGAGGCGAAGGCGACGAAGGGCTACCGCCTGCCGGCGCGCTTCGTCATCCACACCGTCGGCCCGATCTGGCACGGCGGCTCGCGCAACGAGGCCGAGACGCTCGCCGCGTGCCACCGCAACGCGCTCGCCCTCGCGGGCGAGCTCGGGTGCACGACGATCGCCTTCCCCGCGATCTCGTGCGGCATCTACGGCTACCCGCCCGAGCTGGCGGCGCCGGTCGCCGCCGACGCCGTGCGCGACCACGAGCCGCTCGAGCTCGTCCGCTTCGTGCTGTTCAACGACGCGACGTACGACGCATTCAGCGCAGCACTTCGCTGAACCGTCTCGCACGCCCGAGCGTCAACCCGCGGCCCTCGAGGCGGTACGTGATCGCGCCGCGCTGCCACAGAAGCGTGTTGCCGGCGTAGCGGGGTACGAGCTGCGGCGCCATGAAGACATGGCGGCCGCCGTGGATCCAGATCCCGTCGACGCCGTCGCCGAGCCTCACGGCCTCGACCTGCGTGGCGCCGCCCGCATACTTCTTCAGGATCATCTCGTCCGACCCGGTACGGATCTCGGTCAGCACGAGCCCGGGCTCGACGAGCGCCGAGACCGCGCTGCCCGAGCGGTAGACGCGGACGCCGGCGAGCGCGAACGGCCGCCCGAGCAGCTGCTGGGCCGCAACGTGCGAGATCGGCGTCCCGAGCGACGCGCGGAGCGAGCGCTCCTCGGCGGCCGGCAGCGTGTGCACCCGTTCGATCGAGACGCCGCGCAGATGGAGGAAGCGGAGGATCGCGCTCCGCGCCGACGGCACGGCGAACGCGACGCCGAGCGCTATGACGGCGGCGAGCGCAACGGCGACCGGCCAGCGCCGCCGGGCGGGGCGCCGCGACAGGTCGAACTCCGGCGTCTCGGGCCAGTCGAGCTCCAGCCGGGCGAGTGCGCGCTCGAGCTCAGTCATAGCCCTCCCGCAGACGGTCGAGCGCGCGCGAGGTGCGCGACTTCACCGTGCCCTTCGCGACGTCGAGCGCCGCTGCGGTCTCCTCTTCCGACAGGCCGAGCAGGAAGCGGCAGACGAGCACCGTGCGCGCCTCGTCGGGAAGATCGTTCAACGCCTCGACGAGGCCGGCTTGCAACGGCTCCCCGTCCGCCCGCACTTCGTGCGCCGCACGCAGCGCAAGCCGCAGCCGCCGCCCGGAGGAGCGGCGGCGGTTGCGGGCCTCGTTCGCGACGATGCGTAGCAGCCAGGGGCGGAACGGCTCGCCGCTCCGGAACCGCCCGAGCGCGCGCCAGGCCTTGACGAGCGCCTCCTGGGTGGCGTCCTCGGCCTCGGCGGCGCTGCCCGTGATCACATAGGCAAGGCGAAACGACATCTGTTCGTGGGGCCGGACCAGCGCGGCGAACGCGGTGCCGTCACCGCGTGCCGCGCGGGTGACGAGCTCGCGCTCCTCTATTCGGTCACCGCGCCCGCACCGCCCACGTCGTCCGGTTGATCGCGCGGTAGAGCGAGCCGTCGTGCCGCTGCACGAGCAGCCGGTTGCCGCGGACGTGCAGGCGGTAGTCGAACAGCGGCCCCTGCTCGCCTCTCCAGGCGATTCCGACGCAGTGCGCGACGCCGCGAACGGTGTCGAGCGCGTGCACGAACGGGAAGCCGCCGGGATTCGCGTAGAGCGTGTAGACCCACCGACCGTTTGCGGTCTCGGCACGTGCCGACGGCCAGCCCTGCATCACCCAGCTCTTCTGCGCGCGGTCCGCGATGCGTCCGGGCAGCAGCGTCTTCCGTTGCAGGTCGTACGCACGCACGACGTAGTGCTGCTGGTCGTCTGCAGCGCGGTGCTGGATCAGGTACAGCATCGAGCCATCGGGCGAGAGCGCGTCGAACGCGAACGCGCCGCGCAGGGTGATCGTGTCGCGGACCGCGAGATCGTCGGTGCCGACGAGCTGGAACGTCGTCTCCGGGCCCGCGGCGACGCTCTGCAGGACGAACGTCGTGCCGTCGCGGAACATGCCGAGCGCGATCGAGTGGTTGCCGAGCATCGGCACGCCGAACGCGCCGGTCAGCGTCACCGAGCGGACGAGCGCTCCGCTCGGTGTGCGCAGCGCGGTCAGCCGTGTGTCGTCGCCCTGCTTGTAGGCGACGAAATGGAGTGCGCCGTCGCGGCTGGCGACGCCCCGGCCGCCCTGTGCCGCGTATGTCGTCGGGTAGCCCGCGAACGCGGGTGAGGCGACCGCGAGGGCGAGCGTCCCGAGGGCGATGGTGAGGATCGACTTGATCATGCGACTACTACACCGCGCGACCTGCAAAGGTTCCCACGATGGTCCGCGAATTGCGACTGGTCGTGACGGCCGAGGACTACGACGAGGCGCTCCGCTTCTACCGGGACGTCCTCGGGCTCGAGGAGCGCGAGGCGTACGCCTCCGCAGACGGGCGTGTGACGATCCTCGAGGCGGGCCGCGCGACGCTCGAGCTCGCCGACCCGAACCAGGCCGACTTCATCGACCGTGTCGAGGTCGGCCGCCGCGTCGCCGGCCACATCCGGGTCGCCTTCGAGGTCGACGACAGCGAGGCCGTGACGCGGCAGCTCGAACGCGCGGGGGCCGAGGTGATCGCGGAGCCGACGCGCACGCCGTGGAGCTCGCTGAACGCGCGGCTCGCTGCGCCGGCCGGGCTGCAGCTGACGTTGTTCCAGGAGCTCGCCTGAACGCGAACGCCGCGCTGCGGAAGGTGATCCTCAGCGCGGCCGACAACCCGCAGGTCCGGCGCGTCGTCTCGAAGCACGGGATGCGGCTCGGCGGGTCGCGCTTCGTCGCCGGTGAGACGATCGACGATGCGGTCCGCGTCCTCCGCGAGCTGAACGACAAGGGCCTCCACGCGAACACGACGCTGCTCGGCGAGGGCGTCCGAGACGAGGGCGAGGCGCGTGCGGTCGCCGCCGAGTACGTCACGCTCGTCGACCGGCTCGCCGACGAGGCGCTGCGCGCGAACGTCGCGCTGAAGCTGACCCATCTCGGCCTCGAGCTCGGCGAGGACGCCGCGTACGAGAACGTCCGCACCGTCGTCCAGCGCGCGCAGGACCGGGGCGCGTTCATCCGCATCGACATGGAGCAGTCGACCTTCGTCGATGCGACGCTGCGGATCTACCGCCGCCTGCGCGAGTCCGGCCTCGACGCGGTGGGCACCGTCCTGCAGGCCTATCTCTACCGCACCGAGCCCGATCTGGAGTCGCTGCTGCCGCTGCGCCCGAACCTGCGCCTCGTCAAGGGCGCCTACCTCGAGCCGCCCGATGTCGCCTACCCGAAGAAGGCGGACGTCGACGCAGCGTACGTGCGGCTGCTCGAGGCGATGCTGCCCGGCGGCGGCTACACCGCGATCGCCACCCACGACGAGGCGATCATCGAGCACGCGATCCGCTTCGCGTCCGAGCACGCCGTCGCGAAAGACCGGTTCGAGTTCCAGATGCTGTACGGCGTCCGCCCGCAGCTGCAGCTCGACCTCGCCGCGCGCGGCTACAAGGTGCTCGTCGCGACGCCGTACGGGCCCGAGTGGTACCCGTACCTGATGCGCCGGCTCGGCGAGCGGCCGGCGAACGCCCTGTTCCTCCTGCGGAATCTCGCGCGAGGCTAAGAAGCTCTCACACAATGAGCGATTGTGTCGAACGTCATTGTGTGAGAGCTTCTAGCCCGAACCGGGGATCCGCTCTGCGGATTCCGGGTGTCCTCGCAACCGCGAATCGTGCCGATGAACGATCCGTGGATCTCCGCCGCCTCTGGCCCGGGCGCCTGCTCGCCGCACACCTTGCCGCCGTCGCCGCGGGAACGGCGGTGTGGGCGGTCGGCCGGCCCGGGATCGGCCTGCTGCTCGCCGCCGGCGGCGGCGTCGCCGGCCACGTCCTCGCCAAGGCGCGCCTGCGCGGGGAGGCGTCGGCGCTCGAGGCGCGGTACCAGCGGCTGGTCGAGGAGATCCCGCTCACGCTCTACATCTCCTCGCTCGACCAGCGGAGCGGCGCGGTCTACGTCAGTCCGGCGATCGAGCAGCTGCTCGGGTATCCGCTGTCGGCCTGGGCGGGGAACCGCCACCTCTTCGAGACGCTGCTCCATCCCGACGACAGCGAGCGCGTGAACGCCGCGATCGCGCGGTCGAAGCGCGAGGGCACACCGCACGCCGAGGAGTACCGGTTGATCGCGCACGACGGCGGCGTCGTCTGGGTGCAGGATCGCGCCGTCACGGTGCGCGACAAGCGCGGCCGCCCGCTCTACTGGCAGGGCTTCCTCGTCGACGTGACCGCGCGCAAGCAGGCGGAGGCGCGCTTCCGCTCGCTCGCCGAGCAGCTGCCGCTGATCACGTACGTCGACTCGCCGACCGATGCGCACTCGACCGCGTCGTACATCAGCCCGCAGGTCGAGCAGATCCTCGGGTATCCGATCGACGCGTGGAGCTCGCCCGGCTTCTTCCTCGCGCACGTGCACCCCGAAGACCGCGAACGCGTGGCGCGCGAGCAGCGGGCCGCGCGGGAGAGCGGGACGTCACTCGAGCTCGAGTACCGCTTCGTCGCGGCGGACGGGCGGACGATCTGGCTGCGCGACAGCTACACGGTCGTCAACGACGAAGCGGGCCGCCCGTGGTACACGCAGGGCTTCGCCCTCGACGTGACCGAACGCAAGCAGGCGGAGCGCGACCGTGAAGCGCTGCTCGCGCAGACGCAGGAGCAGAACGAGCAGCTGCAGCAGGTCGACCGGATGAAGGACGAGTTCATCGCGCTCGTCTCGCACGAGCTGCGGACGCCGTTGACGTCGATCTGCGGCTACCTCGAGCTGCTCACCGGCGACATCGGCGACGCGCATGCGGAGTCGATCGCGGTGATCGAGCGGAACGCAGGCCGGCTCCTGCGGCTTGTCGAAGACCTGCTGCTGACGGCGCAGGTGACGGCCGGCAACCTCGCACTGACGCTCGCCGATCTCGACGTCAACGAGGTGGTCGCGCACTCTGTCGAGACGGCGAAGCCCGTCGCGGCGGCGCGCGGGATCGAGCTCGTCGCCGGCACGTGCAGCGCCCCGACGATCGTCAACGGCGACCGGATGCGGATCGGGCAGGTCGTCGACAACCTCGTCGCGAACGCGCTCAAGTTCACGCCGGCGGGCGGTCGCGTCGACGTGCGCGCGGTGCGCAGCGACGGCATGGCGACGATCGCCGTCACCGACACCGGCCCGGGGATCGATCCCGAAGACCAGGAGCACGTGTTCGGCCGGTTCTTTCGCACCGACCGGGCGCAGCGGGACGCCGTCCCCGGCGTCGGTCTCGGCCTGGCGATCGCCCGCGCGATCGTCGACGGTCACGACGGCGCGATCCGCGTCGCGAGCACGCCCGGCGAAGGAACCACCTTCGTCGTCGAGTTGCCGCTCGCAGCCTGAGGGTACGGTGACCCGCGATGACCCGTGTCGCCACGCTCGTCCTCGGGCTCGGAGCGCTCGGCTTCGGCATCTACGGCCTCGCTGCGCCGGGCGCCGCGACCCCGGCAACGCGCTCGTCTTCGCGTCGGGGGCGAACCGCGCGGCCCTGCTGCAGCGAATGCTCTACGACATGAGCGACGCAATGCAGTTCGGCCGGCGCAAGCGGAAGGTCGGAGCAGGCGCGCTGGCCGCCGCCGCGCTCGGCGCCGCCGGGCTGCTCGGCAGCAGTTGATCGAGCTGCCCGCCGGCGCGGAGCTCCGCGTGACGGGGCCTCGCAGCGCGAGCAACGCCGTCGTCTGCGTCAACGGCGGGCAGGGCGGCGAGGTCGAGGGAACCTGGAGCGCGTCGCTCGAATGGCTCGTCCACCGCCTCGCGACCCGCTTTCCCGACATCGCGTTCGGCGAGGTCAAGTACCGCGTCAAGTCCTGGCGCCGTCTCGACTGGTGCGTGCAGGACGCGTTCGAGGCCGTTCACGCGACCGGCGGCCGGCGCACGCTGCTCGTCGGCTTCTCGATGGGCGGCGCCGTCGCGGTGCAGGCGGCAAGTGCATCCGGCGTCGAGTCGGTGCTCGCGCTCGCGCCCTGGTTCCCGGATCGGATCGGCTTCGGGCGCCTCCGCGGCCGGCGGCTGCGCGTCGTCCACGGCTCGCTCGACCGCTGGCTCCCCGGGATCCCCGGCGTCTCGCCCGACAGCTCGCGCGCCGGCTTCGACCGCGCGCGGGCAGCCGGGGTCGAGGGCGAGTACACGCTGATCCCAGGCGCCGTGCACGGGATCGCGCTGCGCGCGCACTGGGGCCGGCCGGTGCCGCTGCCGCGCGCGAACACGTGGCTGCGCCTCGCAGCCGACGAGGTCGAGCGCTTTCAGGCCGCCGACTGAACGCGCCGGCGGTCGAGCTGCTCTCGCGCCGGTGTCTTCACGTTCCAGACGAGGCCGAGCTTCTCGAGGCCGCGGATCACCCACCACGAGACGTCGAACTGGCCGCGGTCGAGACCGTGCCGGGCGGAGGCGGGGAACGCATGGTGGTTGTTGTGCCACCCCTCGCCGAACACGAGCAGCGCGACGACCCAGTTGTTCCGCGCTTCGTCGCGCGATCGGTAGTCCTTACGGCCGAACATGTGGCAGATCGAGTTGACGCTGAACGTGGCGTGCTGGTACGCCGCGATGCGGATCAGGCCGCCCCACACGAGCCCTTCGAGGCCGGCCTGCCACGTGCCGCCGACCGCGTAGCCGACGACGAACGGCAGGCCGAGCGTCAGGACGACCCAGAGGAGGTACAGCCGGTCGATCGCGCGGATCAGCCGGTCGTCGTAGAGGTCGCGGCCGTACTCGCGCCCCTGCTCCATTCCGAGGTTCGAGAACATCCAGCCGACGTGCGCGTGCAGAAACCCGCGCACGGCGCCTGCGAAGCCGTCGCCGTGCCCGACGTGCGGCGAGTGCGGATCGCCGGGCTTGTCCGAGAGCGCGTGATGCTTCCGGTGGTCGGTGACCCACTGCGTGATCGGCCCCTGCATCGTCATGCAGCCGAGGATCGCGAGCGCAACGCGCACAGGCGTCCGCGCTTCGAAGCCGCGGTGCGTGAAGTAGCGGTGGAAGCCGATCGTCGTCCCGAACGCGCACAGCACGTAGAAGCCGAGGAAGAGTGCGAGGTCGACCCGGTGGAAGCCGACGCCCCAGAGGAGGCCCATCGCCGAGACGAGGCCGAGCGGGGGCACGACGACGGCGACCAGCGTCACGATCTGGCTGATCCGGCTCGTCCGTGTGCGGACGGTCGCGACGCGCGCGAGTGAGCTGTCGGCGTTCACATCGATCATGGCGCTTTGAACCGGTATTCGCCGCCGGGCGAATTCCGGTTGATGCGGATTGCGGTCGTGGGCAGCGGCGTCTCCGGGCTGGGCGCAGCGTATGTGTTGGCGCGCGGCGGCCGGCACGTCGAGGTGTTCGAACGCGACACTCGGGCCGGCGGCCACGCGAACACCGTGCTGCACGACGGCCTCGCCCTCGACACGGGCTTCCTCGTCCACAACACCCGGAACTATCCGCTGCTCGTCCGCCTGTTCCGGGAGCTCGGCGTCGGCACCCACGAGTCCGACATGTCGTTCTCCGTCGCCTGCTGCGGCTGCGGCCTCGAATACTCCGGCCGGCGACCCTTCGCACAGCCCCGGAACGCGGCCCAACCCTCCTTCCTCGCGCTGCTCTGGGAGATCGGCCGCTGGCTGCGGACGGCCCGGGGAACGCTCGACGACGCCGATTACGAGGGGAGCTCGCTCGCCGACTACCTCGACGCGCACCGGTACTCCGAGCGCTTTCGGCGGCACTTCCTCGTGCCGCTCACATCCGCGCTCTGGTCGACGGCGCCGGGGCGCGCACTCGAGTTTCCCGCGGCCTACGCCATCCGCTTCTTCGAGAACCACGGCATGCTCGGCGTCGGCCGCTTCCGCTGGCGGACGGTGACCGGCGGCAGCCGCGAGTACGTCGGCGCGATCGCCGACCGGCTCGGGCCGGCCCTGCACCTCGGCCTCGGTGCGCGCAGCGTCAGGCGGACGACGGACGGGGTCGAGCTGCGGCTCGACGACGGCTCGGTGCGGCGCTTCGACCGCGTCGTGCTCGCGACGCACGCCGACCAGGCACTCCGGCTGCTCGAGGACCCGAGCGCCGAGGAGCGCACCGTGCTCGGCGGCTTCGACTACGCACGGAACGACGCGGTGCTGCACACCGACGCGTCATTCCTGCCGCGTGCGCGCAGCGCCCGCGCCGCGTGGAACTACCGCCTGGGTGAGGACGGCCGGCCGACGATCACGTATCACCTGAACAGGCTGCAGGCGCTCGAGACCGACCGCGAGTACTGCGTCACGCTCAACGAAGCGGTCGACGACGAGCACGTGATCGCGCGGTTCGCGTACGACCATCCGCAGTACACCGTGTCCACCTTGCACGCGCAGGAGGCGCTGCCCGCACTGAGCGGCACGCGCCGGACGTGGTACGCCGGCGCCCACTTCGGCAACGGCTTCCACGAAGACGGCCTCGCGTCCGGCGTCGCGGCGGCCCGCGGCCTCGGAGTCGCCTGGTGAGATCGGCGCTCTACGAGGGCACATTGCTGCACGCCCGCCGCAGTCCGGCGCGCAATGTCTTCCGCTACCCGGTCTCGTACTTCCTGATCGATCTCGACGAGCTCGACGAGCTGCAGCGGCTGCGGCTGTTCGGCAACGTGTTCCAGCTGCGCGACCGCGACCACTTCGGCGGCGGGCCGATCAAGGACGAGGTGGTCGCGCTCGCGGGCGACCCGGCGATCGAGCGCGTGCTGATGCTGACGCAGCTGCGCGTGTGCGGCTACGTCTTCAACCCGGTCACGTTCTACTGGTGCTACCGCGCGGACGATGAGCTCTCGTGCCTGATCGCGGAGCTCAACAACACGTTCGGCGAGCGGCTGCCCGAGGTGCTGCGCGGCCCGTCGCTCCATTACGAGCATCGCAAGCGGCTGCACGTGTCGCCGTTCTTCGGGCTCGACCATTCCTACGAGTACGCGTTCTCGCAGCCGGGCGACGAGGTATGGGCGCGGATCCACGTTCGCGACGATGACGGCGCGAAGCCGCTGACCGCCGTGCTGCACGGGCGCCGGCGCGAGCTGACGAACCGCGCGCTCACGCGCACCTTCGTCCGCTATCCGCTGATGCCGCTGCAGGTGATAGCGCTGATCCACTGGCAGGCGCTGCGGCTGTGGCTGAAGCGCGTCCCGTTCCACCACAAGCCGCCGTTCGTCGCCGGCGAAGGGTCGGTGCGGACGTGACCGAGCTGCGGCTGGAGCCGGCGGCGCGCGGACGCGTGCTCGAGGGGATCGCAGGGCGGATCCTCGACCGCGCGCTGGGCGGGCTTGCGCACGGCGCGCTCGAAGTGACGCTTCCCGACGGAACGATGCGCCGCTTCGGCCGCGGCCCGGCCGTTGCTCTGCAGATCCACGACCGCGCCTTCTTCCGCCGCGTCGCGACGCGCGGGAAGCTCGGCTTTGGCGAGTCCTACACGGCGGGCGAGTGGGACGCCGACGACCTCGCGGGGCTCTTCGAGCTGCTGCTGCGGAACGCCGGCGGCGCGGGCGAACGGCATGCCCGTGCTCGCCGGCTGCTCGAGCTGCGCCCGCGGCTGCACCGGCGCAACGGCCTCCTCCGCGCCCGCCGCAACATCGCCTACCACTACGACCTGGGCAACGAGCTGTTCGACCTGATGCTCGACGAGACGATGACCTACTCGTGCGCGGTCTTCGACCGGCCGGACATGTCGCTCGCCGAGGCGCAGCAGGCGAAGTACGACCGCATTTGTGACACTTTGTCACTAGCTCCGGGCGAGCACGTGCTCGAGATCGGCTGCGGCTGGGGCGGCTTCGCGCACCACGCGGCCGCGCGCTATGGGTGCCGCGTCACCGGGCTGACGATCTCCCGGGAGCAGGCGCGCGTCGCCCGTGCGCGCACGGCCGGGCTACCGGTCGAGATCCGCGAGCAGGACTACCGCACCGTCGAGGGCACGTACGACAAGGTCGTGTCGATCGAGATGCTGGAGGCGATCGGCGCCGACCAGTTCGGGACGTATTTCGAGACGATCGACCGCGTGCTCGCATCCGGCGGCCGCGCGGTCGTGCAGACGATCCTCGTGCCGGAGCAGCGCTGGGACCGGTATCGCTCGACGCCGGACTGGATCGAGCGCTACGTCTTCCCCGGGTGCCTGATCCCGTCGCTGGCGGCGCTCGCCGCCGCGGCGGCGCAGAGCTCGCGGCTCGCGATCTACGGTGTCGACGAGATCGGCTCGCACTATGCCGAGACGCTGCGCTGCTGGCGCGAGAACGTCCACCGCCAGACCGGCGCCGTGCGGCGGCTGGGTTACGACCGCCGCTTCGAGCGTGTGTGGGATTTCTACCTCTCGTTCTGCGAGGCAGCGTTCCGCACGCGCTGGCTCCGCGACGCGCAGCTGTTGCTCGCGAGGGCCGAGTGAACGCGTACGCGCTCCTGCACAGGCTCGGCTTCCGGACGTTCGTGCGGCGCTTGTATGCGGTGGACGTCGTCGGCGGCGAGCGTATTCCGGCGACCGGCGGGTGCATCCTCGCCTGCAACCACGAGTCGATCGTCGACCCGTTCGTGCTCGCCGTCGCGACGACGCGCGAGATCCGGTACATGGCGAAGGCCGAGCTCTTCCGCGGCCGGATTCTCGCCGGCGTCTTCCGCGCGCTCGGCGCGTTTCCGATCGAGCGCGGCCGCGGCGACCTCGGCGCCTTCACCGAGGCGGAGCGGCTCGTGCGCGAGGGGCACGTCCTCGGCATCTTCCCGCAGGGGACGTCGAAGCGGCACCTGCAGCGCGGCTGGCACCGCGGCGCCGCGCGGCTTGCGCTGACGACAGGCGCGCCGCTCGTGCCGGTGCGGATGACGGGGACGCGCGGGGTTCCGCTGCGCGCGCGGGTGCGGATCGTCGTCGGCGAGCCGATCGCCGTCGAGCCTGCGCGGCCGACGATCTCCGCAGCCCGATCGCTGACCCAGCGGCTCGAGACCGGGGTGCAGACGGCGTGATCGAGCACCGCTGGCAGCTGTGGCTGATCGTCTGGGGCGCCGCCGTGCTCGTGCTGACGCCGCTGTATCTCTGGCAGCGCCGGACGCGCGACGCGACGCTCGTCGACGCGGGCTGGGCGGCCTCGGTCGCGCTCGCGGCCGTGCTCGCCGCGGTCATCGGCCCGGGCGACGTCTGGCACCGCGTGCTGATCGCAGTGCTCGGCGCGCTCGAGAACCTGCGCATCGCCGCACTCGTGCTCGGCCGCGCCGGCGGCGACGAGGACACGCGTTACCGGGAGCTGCGCGGGCGCTGGCGCGCGCGCGGACGCGAGCAGCTGACCTTCGCGATCTTCTATCAGGCGCAAGCCCTGCTCGCGGCGCTCCTCGCCTGGCCGTTCGTGCTCGCCGCGTTCAACCACAGCGGCGGGCTCGCACCGGTCGAATGGATCGGGGCCGCCGTGTGGATCGTCGCCGCGTCCCTGGAGCTCGTCGCGGACGAGCAGCTGCGCCGCTTCAAGCGCGACCCGGACAACGTGGGCAAGACGATGCGCTCCGGCCTCTGGCACTCCTCGCGCCACCCGAACTACTTCTTCCAGACACTGACCTGGCTCGCCTACGGCCTCGTCGCAGTCGCCGCTCCCTGGGGCTGGCTCGGCTTCGGCTCGTACCTCGTCATCCTCTATCTCGTCGTGTTCGTCACCGGCATCCCGCCGGCCGAGGAGCAGGCGCTGCGCAGCCGCGGCGAGGATTTCCGCCGCTACCAGCGCGAGACGAGCGCCTTCGTGCCGTGGTTCCCGAGGTCGTCGACCGCGTCGTAGCGTCGGGCGCGCTGCCCGACCCGCTGCTGCGCGCAGGCATCCGCGCCTCGTGCGCTGCGCGGCTGCTCCGCGAGCGGCGACTGCAGCGCAAGGATGCGTTCATCCGCTCGCTCGCCTGCGAGCCGGTCGCGCGCGCGACCGACCTCGCGAATGCGCAGCACTACGAGGTGCCGACGGAGTTCTTCCGGCTCGTACTCGGGCCGCGGCTCAAGTACTCGTCGTGCTGGTGGCCGGCCGGCGTCGAGACCCTTGCGGAGGCGGAGGAGGCGATGCTCGAGCTGACGTGCGCGCGTGCCGGCGTCGAGGACGGGATGACAATGCTCGACCTCGGCTGCGGCTGGGGCTCGCTGACACTCTGGCTCGCCGAGCACTATCCGTCCTCGTCGATCGTCGCCGTCTCGAACTCGCGCACGCAGCGCGAGTGGATCGAGTCGCAGGGATTGCCGAACGTCGACGTGATCACCGCCGACGCGAACACGCTCGAGCTCGCGCCGCGCCGGTTCGACCGGATCCTCTCGGTCGAGATGCTCGAGCACATGCGCAACTACCACGAGCTGCTGTCGCGCGTCGCGACGTGGCTCGAGCCGCAAGGCCGCCTTTTCGTCCACGTCTTCACGCACCGCGATCTGGCATATCCCTACGATCGCGGCTGGATGACGCGGCGGTTCTTCACGGCCGGGACGATGCCGTCGCATGATCTCCTGCCGCGGGTCGCTCGCTCGTTCTCCGTCGAGCGCGACTGGGTGGTCGGCGGCGAGCACTACGCCCGGACCGCGGATGCGTGGCTCGAGCGGATGGACGAGGACCGCAAGGCGATCGTCGACGTGCTCGGCAGCGAGGCCGCGTTCCACGAGTGGCGGGTCTTCTTCCTCGCGTGCGCCGAGCTCTGGGGGTTCCGCGGCGGCTCGGAGTGGCGGGTCAGCCACTACCGGTTCGCGCCGCTGGTTTAGCTGGACAAAAGCAGGACAAACCCTTGGACATGCGGACGCGCTCCGATGCCGACCTCGTCCAGGCCGTCGCGAGCGGCGACGCCGATGCGCTCCGAGAGCTCGACCGCCGGCACCGGCGGCTGGCCCGCGACCGTGCGTTCCGCGTCCTCCGCAGCTCGCAGCTCGCGGAGGACGCCGCCCAGGACGCGTTCGTCGACATCTGGCGGACGGCGCGCGCGTTCGACCCGGCGCGGGCGAGCGTCCGCACCTGGATCAGCATCCTCGCGCACCGGCGCGCCGTCGACCTGGCGCGCCGGGAGGCGCGGCGGCGGCTGCGCGACGGCACGGCCGAGACGCTGCCGACCGATTCGTACTCGGCCGAGGACGCGGTGCTCCTGCGGCTCGACCGCGTGCGTGTGCGCGCGGCGCTCGAAGGTCTCTCCGACAACCACCGCGAGCTGCTCGAGCTCGCGTACTACGCCGGGTATTCGCAGTCGCAGCTGTCGCGCCGCTTCGGGATCCCGCTCGGAACGGTGAAGAGCCGCATGTTCCACGGCCTGCGCGAGCTGCGCCTCGCGCTGGCGTAACGCGCTAGCCGCTGGCGCGCGCGGCGAGCTTCGCCTGCGACAGGGCGTCGGCGATCAGCTGCTTCGCCTTGCCGGTGTCGTGCCGCTGCGCGGCACCGACCGCCCGCGAGAGATCCTGGCAGGCGACGTCGAGCGTCCTGGCGATCTGGCGCTCCTGCTGCGAGCTCGCCTTCTGCACGAGCTGCGTCTTGACGCTGCCGAGACAGTTCTGACGGATCAGCGAGCCCGAGACCTGCGCGTCCGCGCGCAGGTGAGACCGCAGTGCGGCGACGTCGGCGCTCACCTCCCGTGCGATTGCGTTGGCGCTCGCCTTGAACGTCGGCGAGAGGAAGTTCTCGGTCGTCTCGGTGCCGACGGCAGTGGGCGGGCTCGTGCTCTTGGTGCCGCCGCACCCGGCTGCGACGAGGGCGAGCAGGACGACCAGGACGGCGGAGCGCCTCACGCTTCAGGGCGTTGCCGAGAGGCGCGCCCTGTAAACGGTCATGTCGGCGTGCGTCCAGTCGCCGTGGGTCTGGTGCCGCCAGGGCGCGTAGCGCTCCCGGTGGAACGGGCTCGAGAGGCTTTCGCTGTGGCCGATCACGTTCGAGCGCGCGATGTGGAACTTCGCCATCAACCAGCGTGTCAGCGCGAGCGACGCCCGCAGCTGCGGCGCGTCGTGCAGCACCTCCGCGTCCGAGTTGCCGACGTGCTCGATGCCGATCGCGACGTCATTCAAGCCGACCGTGTGGCGGCACATGACGTTCAGCGGCACGAGCTGGTAGATCGTGCCGTCGCGGTCGACGATGAAGTGCGCACACGTGCCTGGCAGCTGGCCGAGCTCGGGATCAGGAGTATCCGCGGCGAACGTGTTCCACGTCGCGGTGAACGACTCGTTGGCGGTGTAGTGCTCGACGATCACCTTCGGCCGCAGCCGCCACGTTCGCACGCCGTAGTGCCGCGCGGCGTACTGCGCGGTCTCCGCTCGGCGCCGCGGGCCGAACGGGATCGGCTTCCAGACGATGTGCGGCTGCAGCGCGACGGCGGCCAGAAGCGCGATCATCGCAACCTGTATAGCCGCTCTTCGAGCTCGTCGACGGCGCCCCAGCGCACGAAGAAATCCTTCGCGAACGGACGGCCCGGCTCCGCGAGCAGGATCTCGCCGCCGAGGCGCGGCAGGAGGGCGAGCAGCTGGTCGACGTTGCGCTGCTCGTAGAGGACGTCAGCGGCGAGCACGAGATCCCAGCCGCCCGCGAACCCGTCCGGCTCGTCCCATCGTCGCACCTCCGCGCGCAGCGCGATGTGATTGCGGGCGGCGTTCGCAGCAAGCAGCGCGACCGCATCCTCGGCCCAGTCGGTCGCGAGCACGTCGGCGCCGCCGAGCGCAGCCGCGAGGGACGGCAGGCCGAGACCCGCGCCGAGCTCGAGGACGCGCGCGCCTACGAGCTCGCGCGTCGCGACGTGCTCGGCGAGCGCGACGCCGCTCGGCCACAGCTCGGCCCAGTATGGGAGGAACTCCTCGTCCGCGAAGGCGTCGTCGTCGATCAGCTCCTCGGCGCTCGGCGGACGCAGCAGCGTCAGCGTCCGCCCCGCGACGACGAGCTCGTCCTCGATCAGAGCTGCGCGTAGAGATCGACGGGCACGCCGTCAGGGTCCCGCAGCTGCGCGTAGCGCTGTCCCCAGAACGCGTCCCACGGCTCCTTCTCGCCGTGATACCCGGCTGCGACGACCTGCGCGTACGTCTCGTCGACCTCGGCGGCGCTCGCGCATTCGAACGCGAGCGAAAGCTGGTTGCCGGTTGCGCGCGTCCACTCCGGGTTGAAGCTCCGAACGACGTCCTCGGTGTCGACCATGAAGCGGACGCCGCTCGGCAGGAACGCGTCGAGGTGGCCGTCGCCCCCATCCGCATCCGGCAGGTCGATCCCGAGCGCGCGGTAGAAGGCAACGGTGCGGCCGATGTCGGACGCCACGATCCCGATCGCGTTCAGCTGAGGCATGACGCCGACGGTAACGGATACCGTCGAAGCGTGAAGCTGAGACAGCTCGGATCGAGCGATCTGCACGTCTCGGAGGTCTGCCTCGGCTCGTGGCTCACCTACGGCGGCGGCGTGCCGGACGACCAGGCCGAAGCGTGCGTCGAGCGCGCGTTCGAGCTGGGGATCAACTTCATCGACACGGCGAACGTCTATGCGGGCGGGAAGGCCGAGGAGTTCCTCGGCGAGGTGCTCGAGCGAAGGCCCCGCGACTCGTACATCCTCGCGACGAAGCTGTTCGGCCCGATGCCCGACGGCGGGCGCGGCCTGTCGCGCGAGCAGGTGCACGTGCAGATCGACGCCTCGCTCGAGCGGCTGCGCACCGACTACGTCGACCTGTACCAGTGCCACCGCTATGACTGGGACACGCCGCTCGAGGAGACGATGGCTGCGCTGACCGAGGTCGTCCGCGCCGGCAAGGCACGCTGGCTCGGGTTCAGCGAGTGGCCCGCGGACAAGGTCGAGGAGGCGCTGCAACTGCCCGGCGTGGAGAAGTTCGTCTCGAGCCAGCCGCAGTACTCGATGATCTGGCGCGGCCCGGAGCGCGACGTGATCCCGGTGTCGAAGGCGAACGGCATCTCGCAGATCGTGTGGTCGCCGCTCGCACAGGGCGTCCTCACCGGGAAATACAGGCCGGGCGAACCGCTGCCGGAGGGGACGCGCGCGACGTCGAAGTCGATGGGCCAGTTCATGAGCCGCGCTCGCGACCAGAGATTGCTGGAGCGCGTGCAGCAGCTGCAGACGATCGCGGACGAGCATGGGATCACGCTGGCGCAGCTTGCGATCGCGTGGGTGCTGCGCGAGCCGAACGTCGCGTCCGCGATCATCGGTGCGTCGCGGCCCGAACAGGTCGACGACAACGTCGGCGGCGTCGGGATCGAGCTCGACGACTCGACGCTTGCGCGAATCGACGAGATACTTGGTGACAGCGTCTCATGGGAAGGCCCGGCGTCGTAGAACGTGACGTAGCAGTCGTCCTCTCGGGCGGCGCCGTCAACGGCGTCCTCATGGAGCTCGGCTTCCTGAAGCGGCTGCGCGAGAGCGCGCTGTGGCCGCGCATCGGCTGGATCTACGGCACGTCGGCCGGCGCGCTCAGCGGCACGATGGCCGCGCTCGACCGGCTGGACGAGCTCGAGGAGTTCATGCTCCTGCTGCAGCCCGACGAGACATTCCGGCCGCACTCGCTCTGGCGGCTGCCGCTGCTGGGGTCGCACGACTACCGCCTGCCCGAGACGGCGGCCGAGCGGCTCGGCGACCTCGTGTCGCTCGCACGGGAGCTCGCGGCGTCGCCGATCGAGATGACCGTGATCGCGACGGACGTGAGCGACGACGAGCACGGCACCGGCTCCCACCCGTACGAGCTCGCGTACTCGTCGCGGACGACGCCGCCGGAGGTGATGGCGGACGCGATTCTCGCGTCGGCGGCAATCAGCGCGCTCGTCCTGCCGCGGCGCGTCGGCGACCGGATCGTGACCGACGGCGCCTGGGTGCGCAACTTCCCGCTCGGCCACGCGTACACGCAGCCCGGCATCGAGCTGATCGTCAGCTTCCGCTACCTGCCGAAGTATCCGCGGATCGGCACCGAGGGCCTCGAACGGCTGCGGCGGCGGCTCGAGCGCTTCCCCAAGGTCCCGCCGGTGCGCGCGCTCGTCGACGAGCTGCGCGACGCCGAGGCTCGCGGCGCACGCGGCGAGCCCGCGCACTGGCCGGACATGATCGTCCGGCTGATGCGCGTCGCGATCCAGCAGAACACGGTCGTCGAGGAGCGCGTCGCGCGCGACAAGGACGAGGCGCTGCGCGCGCTCGACGCGCTGCGCCGCGACGTCGACGAGATCATCCGCCGCGACGGCGGACGCCGCGGCGGCCGGACGGCACGCGCCGTCGCCGAGCGCTTCGCGAGCGCGCGCTTCCCCTTCCTCGGCGATCGGGCGATCCCGCGCATCGCCGTCCAGAGCACCGCCGGCGAGGTCTCGCTGGAGACCGGCCTGCGCAGCCCGACGCCGTGGACCGAGGACGCGAAGCGCGCCCTGATCCGCCGCGGCTACGAGCTCCTCGACGAGCTGCTCGTCGAAGAAGCAGTCGCGTAGAAGCGAGGAACTTCAAGTCGCGCCGGCGCCGGCCGGCACGACTTTGCCCGGGTTCATGATTCCGTTCGGGTCGAAGAGATGCTTGATGCCGGCGTAGAGCGGCAGCAGGTCGGGGTGCTCCTGGGCGAGATACGAAAGCTTGCCGAAGCCGACGCCGTGTTCGCCCGTGCACGTGCCGCCGCGCGCGAGCGCGTCCTCGACCACCCTGTCGTTCAGCTCCTTCGCGCGCGCGAGCGAGGACGCGTCGCCGGGATCGAGCAGGAACGCGACATGGAAGTTCCCGTCGCCGACGTGGCCGACGATGCCGCCGCGCAGCTCGGTCTCCTCGAGCGCCCGGCGCGCCTGCTCGATCGCCGCGGGTAGCTGCGAGACCGGCACGGCGACGTCGGTCGTCATCGCCTTCGCGCCCGGAGCGAGCGCGAGCGACGCCATCAGCGCGTTGTGCCGCATCCCCCACAGGTGCGCCCGCGCCGTCGGGTCCGACTCCGCATCGAAGGACGTTCCCCCCTCGTCCGCGACGATCTCGCGCGCGGTCTCGAGGTCGCCCGCGACGGCAGCCTCGGTCCCGCCGAGCTCGAGGAAGAGGTAGGGCGAGACCGGGAAGTCGGCGCCCGCGAATGCGTTCAACGCTCCGATCGTCATTGCGTCGAGCAGCTCGCACCGGGTCAGCTGCACGCCCGCGGCGATCAGCGCACCCGCGGCGCGGCAGGCGGCCTCGACCGTCGGGAAGGGCGCACGCGCAACGACGATGTGCTCCGGGATCGGATGCAGCCGCACCGTCAGCTCGGTGATCACGCCGAGCGTCCCCTCGGAGCCGATGAAGAGGCCGGCGACGTGGTAGCCGGCCGAGGTCTTCACCGCACGCGAGCCGGCGCGAACGACGCGGCCGCCGGCGAGCACGACCTCGAGCTCCAACACGTGCGCGCGCATGCCGCCGTAGCGCACCGTGGTCGTCCCGCTCGCATTCGTGGCCGCCATGCCGCCGAGCGTCGCGTCGGCGCCGGGGTCGACCGGGAACCACAGTCCCTGCGGCCCTGTCGCCGCCTCGAGCCGCCGCCGCGTCACACCCGCCTGCACCGTCGCGCTCAGGTCGTCGGGCCGCACGGCGACGATTGCGTCGAGACGCGTGAGATCCAGGCTGATCCCGCCGCGCAGCGGGATGACGTGGCCCTCGAGGCTCGTCCCGGCTCCGAACGGCACGACGGGGATGCGCTCGCGGTCCGCATACGCGAGCACCGCCGCGACCTCGGCGGTCGACTCCGGGTAGACGACCACGTCGGGGCGCGCCGGCTCGTGGTACGAGAGATCGCCGCCGTGCTGATCGAGCGCCGACTCGCCGTCGTTGACCGCGACGAGCCCGCGGAGATCTGCAGCGAGCGTCACACTCGGAGATTAGACCGCGCCGGCCGCGGGGTAGGGGGTCACGAGTGGGCCACACCGACGACGCGTGGTTCACAAGGTATGCCGACGAGCTGGCTGCCTGCCTGGTCGACGCGCGTGCGTGCGCGGAGACGTGCGAGACGTACCTCCGCGAGATCACACACGACCCGGACCGGCTGCGTCGCGCCGTCGACGCACTCGTGGCGCCGGCGGCGGTCTCGCGCGTGCTGATCGACTTGCTCGACCAACCGCCGCGCCTGATTCTCGCCGCCGTCGCCCTCTGCCGCGACCTGACCTCAACCGCTTCGAGGGACGGCGGCTGGCCGGAGGCCGTCTCCGCCGCGCTCGGCGCTGTCGCGACGTCGGCCGGCGCGCTACTCGACTCTGCCGGCTAGCACGTGGTCGGCGAGCCCGTACTCGACCGCCTCGTGCGGGTCGAGGAAGCGGTCCCTGTCGATGTCGCGCAGCACCTGCTCGACGTCGCGGTTCGCGTGCCGCGCGATCGTCTCGGCGTACCTGCGCGTCAGCGACAGGATCTCCTTCGCCGCGATCTGGATGTCCGCCGGCGTGCCGCGGAACCCGCCCGACCCCTGGTGGATCATCACCTTCGAGTTCGGGAGCACGTAGCGCTTGCCGGCGGCGCCCGACGCGAGGACGAGCGCCCCCGCCGACATCGCCATCCCGACGCAGTAGGTCTGGACGTCCGGCTTGACGAACTGCATCGCGTCGTAGATCGCGAAGCCCGCGTACGCGTCGCCGCCGGGCGAGTTGACGTAGAGGCGGATGTCGGCGTCCGGATCCTCCGCCTCGAGGAAGAGGAGCTGGGCGACGATCAGGTTCGCGGACGTCTCGCTCACCTCCGTGCCGAGAAAGACGATCCGCTCGCGCAGGAGCCGCGAGAAGATGTCGAACGAGCGCTCGGCCCGGCCGTCGGACTCGACGACCATCGGCACGAGATGATTGAATGCGCTACTCATCGGTTGCACATTTATACGCAACCCAGCGGTTGCACGTCAAGGAGGAGCCTGCATGGAGGTCGAGCGGGAGATCGTGTTCGGGGCGCCGGCAGACGAGGTCTGGGAGGCGATCACCGACGCGGAGCGCCTCGAGGAATGGTTCGCGAACGACGTCGAGCTCGACGCCAGGCCCGGCGGCGAGGGCATCTTCCGCTGGGACGACGGCGAGGAGCGCCGGGCCGTCGTCCGCGAGCTCGAGGAGGAGCGGCGGCTCGTGCTCGACTGGGACGACGACGGCCGGACGGTGATCGAGCTCGCCGAGGTCGAGGGCGGCACGAGCGTCCACGTCGTCGAGACTGCGCCCAATTTCGCGACTGCGCTCGAGCTGCACGCGTGGGCCTGCCCGGCGGCCGCGTAGACGCCGTCTTCGACGCGCTCGGCGACGCCTCGCGGCGGACGCTCGTCCGCGAGATCGCTGCGCGCGGGGACGCCACGGCGACCGAGCTCGCGGCGGAGCTGCCGGTGACGCGGCAGGCGGTCGCGAAGCAGCTGTCCGCGCTCGCCGATGCGGGGCTGCTGCGGGCGACGCGCAGCGGCCGCGAAACGCGCTACGCGGTGACGCCGGAGCCGTTCGGCGACGCCGTCGACTGGATGGTCGAGGTCGGCGCGCGGTGGGACGAGCGGCTGGCGATGCTCGGGCGGTCGCTCACGGGTAGAGCGCGTCGCTGACCCAGGCGCCGTCCTCGCGGCGGTAGCGCAGCCGGTCGTGCAGCCGGTCGTCGCGGTGCTCCCAGAACTCCCATGTGTGCGGTGCGAGGCGGAAGCCGCCCCAGGACGCCGGCCGCGCGGGCCCGCCGGTCGCCGCGAGCTCCTCGACCTGCCGCTCCAGCTCCGCCCGCGAGGTCAGCACCGCACTCTGCCGTGACGCCGCCGCGCCGGCGCGCGAGCGCAGCGGGCGTGTCACCCAGTAGGCGTCTGACTCCGCGGCCGGCAGCCGCGTCACGTCGCCCTCGATGCGGACCTGACGGCCGGGCCAGTGGAGCAGGAGCGCTGCGCGCGGATTCTCCCGCAGCTCGCGCCCCTTGCGGCTCTCGTAGTTCGTGAAGAAGACGAGCCCGTGCTCGTCAGCCTCCTTCAGCAGCACCATCCGCACCGACGGCGCGCCGTCCGCCGTCGCCGTCGCGAGCGCCATCGATACGGGCTCCTCGAGACCGGCGAGCCAGCGGCGGAACTGCTCCAACGGCGTCACGAGATCAGAGAGTGTCGCAAAGCAGTGGCGACCGCGTGCGTGCGGGTGTCCGCGTCGAGCTTCGCCATCGCCTTGCGGATGTGCGTGCGCACCGTCTCCGTCGAGATCCCGAGCTCCGCGCCGATCGCGTCGTTCGCGAGCCCGTCGGCAAGCAGCCGCAAGACCTCGCGCTCGCGCTGCGTCAGCGTCGGCACCTGCGCCGTCGTCGGTGCCCCGACGAGGATGCCGGCGAGGACCGGATCGACGTACGCGTCGCCGGCCGCGACACGCTCGACGGCGCGGACGAGGTCCTCGAGCGGCGCCTCCTTGAGCACGAAGCCGCGCGCCCCCACCTCGAGCGCGTCGGCGAGGAGCGACCGGTCGCCGAACGCCGTGTAGAAGACGAACGCCGTCCCCGGTGACGACACCGTCACCTCGCGGGCGACCTCGAGGCCCGAGAGGTGCGGCATGCGCACGTCTAGGAGCGCGACGTTCGGACGCTCGCGGGCGATCGCCTCGCTAGCCTCGCGGCCGTTCGCGGCGCGCGCGACAACGGCGAAGCCGTTGCGCTCGAGGACCTCGACGACGGCGGTCAGCATCGCCGGGTGGTCGTCGGCGACGACAACCGAGTACGCTGGTCCCCGTGATTGCACTTCTGTCAACAGTACAGGCGCTCCCCGACGACGAGCGCGCCGCCGCCGAGCGCGCCCTCGTGCCGCTTGCCCGGGACGCCGCGATCGGCGCGCTCACGGTCGACATCGCGCACGACGCCGCCAATGCGTTGTTCGGGCTGACCGGCCTGATCGGCTTGCTCGAGGCCGGCGAGGAGCTGGAAGGCGGGCGGATCGCGCTCCTGCGGCAGGCGGGGGGCGAGCTCGACGTGATCCTGCGGCCGCTCCTCGAGCTCGCCCGGGCGTCGCGTGACGACCGCAGCACCGCCGACCTCGCCGCGGCGACGCGCGCCGCCGTCGCCCTCTACTCCCACGGCGACCGGCCCGGGGTTGCGACGCACTATCCAGACGGCCCGGTTCGGGTCGCCTGCGCGCCCGCGCTCACGCTGCAGGCCGCGATCCACCTCCTGCTCGCGGCGCGCAGCGACCGGGAGCTCTCGGTCGCGGTCGGCGACGGCACCCTCGAGGTCGCGCCGCCGGGAGACGAGTCGCTCGACGAGGTGATCGCGCGGCGGATCGCGGCCGATCACGGCGGCTCCGTCCAGCGCAGCACGACCTCGTTCAGCCTGCTGCTGCCGTCCGCGTAGCCACCGCGGCCGGCCATTACGTCGGCTCCGCCTCCTCGAGCAGGCCGTGCTGGAGCGCGTAGCGAACGAGCTCGGCGCGTGTGCTCAGACGGAGCTTCTGCATGATGTGCGCGCGGTGCGTCTCGGCAGTGCGAACGGAGATGAAGAGCATCTTGGCGATCTCCTGGTTCGTGTGCCCGAGCGCGAGCAGACGCAACACCTCGCGCTCGCGCTCCGACAGCGGGTCGGCGGCCGCGAGCGCCGCCGCGTCGGCCTCCGCGGCGGCGAGGCGGGCACCGAGTGCCGGGTGGACGTACCGCGCCCCGCCGGCGACGTCGCGGATCGCGGCAACGAGATCCGCGTCGGCCGCCTCTTTGAGCAGATAGCCGCTCGCTCCGGCCGCGAAGGCCTCGCGCACGTAGCTCGGGTCGTCGTGCATCGAGAGCACGAGGATGTGCGCCGCCGGCGCCGCCTGCTTGATGTCGGCCGCGGCATCGAGGCCGCTCCGCCCGGGCATCGTCACGTCGAGGAGCACGACGTCCGGCTTGTGCAGCCGTGCGAGTCGTACCGCTTCGTCGGCGGTGCCACCCTCGTCGTCGACGTGGATGTCGTCCTCGCCCTCGAGCAGCAGCCGCAGGCCCGAGCGCACCACTGCGTGGTCGTCGACGATCACAACCCGGATCACGTCAGCGGCACCTCCGCGATGCACGTCGTTCCCGCGCCCGGCGTCGACTCGATCGTCAGCCGGCCGCCCAGCAGCCCTACGCGCTCGCGCATACCTACCAGCCCCAGGCCGTCGGCGCGCGCGGAACCCGGGTCGAAACCGAGGCCGTCGTCCTCGATCACCGCCGTCACCGAGCCCGACCGCCTCGCCACGACGACGCTGACCCGCGACGCGCGCGCGTGCTTGACGATGTTCGTCAGCGCCTCCTGCACGATCCGGTAGAGCGCGGTCTCGATTTCCGGCGGCAGCCGTTCTGCCTGCAGCGCGGCCTCGAGGTCGACCGTGATCCCGGTCGACTCCGCGAGCGACGAGCTGAGCCGCTCGAGCGCCGGCACGAGCCCGAAGTCGTCGAGCGCCGTCGGGCGAAGATCGACGGCGAGCTGGCGGACATCCTGGAGCGTCGAGCGCACGAGCTCGCGGAGCTCTTCGACGGCGACGCGACGCTGCTCCTGCCCCGCCGCGTCCTCGACGCCGCGCAGGCCGAGGAGGATCGAGGTCAGTGCCTGGCCCGTCTCGTCGTGGAGCTCCCGCGCCAGCCGGCGCCGTTCGGCCTCCTGCGCGGTGACGACGCGCTGCAGCGCCTCGCGCGCGACGCGGCGCGATAGCTCGACCGCGACGCTCGCGCGCTGCGCGAACACCTCGGCGAGCCGCACGTCCTCGTCGCTGAAGCGCGGATCCGGCCCGACCTTGTCGCGCGCGGTGATCACGCCGATCGCCTCGTCTCGCAGGAGCAGCGGCACGTACAGCCCGGTGCGCATGTTGAACGCGCGAGCCGACTGCGGATCGACTTCGGGATCGTCGAGCGCGGAGTCGACGCGCTCGCTCCGCTTGCGCTCGAGGACGCGGATCGTCTTCGACCGCGTCGGGATCTCCATGCCGATGAACTCCTCCGTCTGCGCGCCGGCGGCAGCCGCAATGCGCGCACCGTCGCCGAACGGCAGCGCGATCGTCACCGCCTTCGCCCCGATCAGTCCCTGCAACCGCTCGGCGACGAGCTGCAGGAGCCTCGCGAGATCGAACTCGGTGATCAGCGCGTCGGCCACCTCGTTCAGCGACTCGAGCTGCGACGACCAGCGCGTCGCGGCCTGGTACAGGCGCGCGTTCTCGATCGCGACAGCCGCCTGCGACGCGAGCATCAGCACGGTCTCCTCGTCGCCTTGCGTGAAGTCCTCGCCGCCCTCTTTCTCCGTCAGGTAGAGGTTGCCGTAGGCGACGCCGCGCAGCGCGACCGGGACGCCGAGGAACGTCTTCATCGGCGGATGGTTCGGGGGGAACCCGACCGACCGCGGGTCCTCGCCGAGCTCGTGCAGCCGCAGCGGCACGGCGTCGCGGATCAGCACTCCGAGGATGCCGCGCCCGGCCGGCGGGTCGCCGATCGCAGCGCGCGTGTCGTCGTCGACACCGGTCGTGATGAAGCGTTCGAGATGCGTTCCGGACGGGTCGAGGACACCGAGCGCCGCAAAGCGCGCGCTCGTCAGCTCCGCTGCGAGCTCCGCCACCTTCTGCAGCAGCGCGTCGAGTGACAGCTCGGAGCTGAGCAGGATGCCCGCTTCGAGCAGCCGCCGCATCCGGCCTTCGACGGAGTCCATCGCTACGCGAGCCGGGCGCGGAGATCCGCCGGGCGGAGGACTTTCGTGCCGAGATCGGTGTCCGCAGGCACGAGCTCCCGGACGACTCGCAGCACGAGCGCCGCGTCGTCCGCGAACGGACTGAGGATCTTGTTGCCCTTCAACAGCGCCTTGCCGCGCGGGCCCGGCTGGACGACGAGATCCCGCTCCGCATACCCCTTGTCGCGAAGCGCTGCGTTCGCCGCGGCGATCGGGTCGTCGACCACGCGGCGACCCTAGCCGAACAGATCGCGCTCGGGCGGGATGGGAATCTCCGTTGCGCGTCCGTCCCCACGCAGGTCGAGGCCGCGCACGATCGACACGGGAATCCGGTCGAGCTTGCCGGTGACGAGCTGCGCCGCACCCGCGAGCTCGTCCGCGACCGCGATCACCGTCGCCTTCAGCTCGTAGCCGATCGGGTCGCGCACGCCGCTCAGCTCGCGCAGCACCTCGATGCCCGATGCGCCGATCGCGACGTCCGTCGTGCCTTGCCGCCACGGACGGCCGAAGGAGTCGGTGACGAGCACGCCGACCGCGCGGCCCGTGCGCTCGCGCAGCGTCTCGCGCAGCTGCACCGCCGAGCCGTCGGGATCGACGGGCAGGAGCACGAGCGTGCCCGGCTCCGGCGTGTTCGAGCGGTCGACGCCCGCAGACGCGCAGATGAAGCCGTGCTTCGTCTGGCAGATGACGAGCGGCTCGCGCACCCGCACGACGCGCGCCGACTCGCGCAGGATCCATTCGATCCGGCGCGGGTCGCCCTCCTCGCCCGCGATCTCGCGCGCCCGCTCCGACGGCTCGACGTCATCGACCCGCACGACGCGGCCCTCGATCTTCGAGATCGCCTTCTGCGCGACGACGACGATGTCGCCGTCCTGCAGGTCGACACGGTCGACGATCAGCGCCGCGAGGTCGTCACCCTCGCGCAGCTCCGGGATTCCGTGCACCGGGAACACCGAGAACCCCCGTTGGACGTGTTTGACGAGGTGCGCGTCGAGGGCGACGAAGCCGAGGGCAGCGAAGAATGCCTTCGCGCCGTCGTCACTCGTCTTCGCCTGGATGAACTCGACGCCGTTCGCCGCGCACCAGGCCTCGGCTTCGCACACGAGCGACCGGCCGACGCCGTGCCGGCGCCGGTCTTCACGCACCTCGATCGCGCTGATCTCGGCGACGCGAGCATCGCGCCGCTCGAGCGACAAGGTGCCGTCGTCGACGGCGAAGGTTTCGACCGTCACGGCAGACCGGTGATCTCGACGCCCGCGTGCCCCTTGTAGCGCTTGTTGAGATTGACGATCACGGCCGTCATGCCCTCGAGCGCACGCGCGCTCGCGAGCGGGCCGGCGTCGAGCGAACGCCCGGTCACGACCTGCGCCGCGACGGCGAGGGAGAGGCGCTTCGCCTCGTCGTCGTCGCCGCAGACGAGCGCGTCGCCGTCGGCAGCCCCGTGTGCGAGCGACGCCGCGGCGAGCGAGTGCAGCCCCGCGCAGACGGGCGCGGCAAGCAGCTCCTGCGTCCGCTCCGCGATCGAGCGCGGCTCGTCGGTCGGGAAGACGCCGCCCTTCGTGAAGCGCAGCTCGCTGGCGACGCTGAGCACCGGCGTGTCGCCGATCGCGCCCGCCAGCCCTTGCGCCGTCGGCAGCGCCGCATCCGCCTTCACCGCGAGGACGACGAGGTCGGCGCCGCGCACCGCGTCCTCGTTCGCCGCCCCGGCCGCGCCGATCTCCGCCGCCTTCTCACCCGCACGGGCGGCGTCGCGCGAGCCGATGACGATCTCCTCGCCCGCTTTGACGAGCCGGCCCGCGAGCGCGAGCCCGAAGTCGCCGGTCCCTCCGACCACGGCGATCCTCACGCCGGCACGCCCCCGAGCGCCGCCTCGGCGAGCCGCCGCCGTGCGTCGGCGTCGCGCATCAACGTCCGCGTGACGATCGGGCGGACGTCGCCGAGCCCGTCGAGGTCATCCGCATCGCTCTCGTCGACGACGAGCGCATCGATCAGGCCGCCGTAGCAGCCCGCGACGTGTGCGGGCGACCTCCCGCCGGCGAGCCGCTCGAGCATCCGGTCGGCCGGGCCTTTGACGGCGCGCCCGCCGATCAGCGGGCTGACCGCGACCGCCGGCACGCGGCGCGACGCGAGCGCGGCACGGATCTCCGGCACGGCGAGGATCGGCCCGAGCGAGACGTACGGGTTGCTCGGCGCCAGCAGGATCAGCTCGGCCGCCGCAAGTCCGGCGACGACGCCCGGCGCGGCTGCCGCTGCGTCGGCTCCCTCGAACCGGACCCCGTCGACGTCGTCGCGGTGGCCGCGTCCGACGAACCACTCCTGGAAGGGCAGCTCGCCGATCGCCGTCGCGATCCACGTCCGCAGCCGGTCGTCGGTTGCCGGCAGGAGCGTCGTCTCGACGCCGAGCCGCTCTGCGAGGCGCCGCGTCACCGAGGAGAGCGGCTCACCGTCGCGGAGCGCCTGCGTCCGCGTGAGGTGCAGGCCGAGGTCGCGGTCGCCGAGCAGGAACCACGTCTCGCCGCCGAGCGCGGCGACCGTGTCGAGCGCATGCCACGTCTCGTCGGCGCGACCCCAGCCGCGGGTCTCATCCGCGAGGCCGGCGAGCGCGTAGAGCACGGAGTCGAGATCGGGAGACACGTGCATGCCGAGAATCTCGAGGTCGTCGCCGACGTTGCCGACGACGGTGACCCCGCGCGGCTCGATGACGTCGACGACACCGCGGACGAAGCGCGCGCCGCCGACACCGCCGGAGAGAACGGCGACCTTCATGCGAGCTCCTCGCGCGGCAGCTCGGCGAGCGCGACCTGCGAGCGGGGCCCGAGCCGCAGGTGCAGGCGCTCGAGATCCGCGACGGTGTCGACGTCGTCGGCGAGGTTCGGGATCGCGACCGAGACCGCATCGAGGCCGAGAGCGCGCACATGCGCAAGGAAGCGGTTCGCGCTGTCCTGGCCGTAGAGCGGCTCGAACGTCTCGGCGGCCGAGATGCTGAGTGCGTTGGTCGTCCCGTCGAGCGCCTCGACGAGCGCCATGCCGCCGGCCGGCGTCGCGGCCAGCAGCGCCCGCAGGTCGTCGGGCACGACGCAGGGGACGTCGGAGTTGACGATCAACGTGGCGCCGGGCTCGACGCCGTCGAGTGCGCGGCGCACCGCCGCACCCTGCCCGCCGCCGGGATCGGCGACGACGGCCGCCCCGGCCATGCGGGCGATCTCGGCGCCGCCGTCGTCGGCGGTGACCACGCGCACCGAGCCGATCGGCGCGCAGGCCGCGACGACGTCGCCGAGCATGGCGAGCGCGATTGCGCGGCGCGCGGAGCGGGTCGCGTGCAGCCGCGACTTCCCGTCGACGCCGGCGAACGGAATGACAACCGTCCCCACGGGAACAACCCTAGCCGCGTGGGCAACGCAGAGATCGCGCAAACACTCGAGAGCTATGCGGCGCTGCTCGATCTCGCGGGCGCCGGCTACTACACCGTTCGGGCGTACCGGCGCGCGGCGGAGCTCGTGCGCGAGACGCGCACCCCGGTCGCCGAGCTCGTGCGCAACGGCCGCGTACGCGAGCTGCGCGGGATCGGCCCGGGCATCGAGCGTCGGCTGCAGGAGCTCGTCGCGACCGGTCGCCTCGCCGAGCTCGAGGAGCTGGAGCAGGAGGTCGAGCCCCAGCTCGTCGCGCTTGCGCGCTACGTCGGCCTGTCGGCGCAGCGGCTCGTCGCGGTCGGCAAGGAGCTCGGGATCCGGACGGCCGACGAGCTGCGCGCGGCGGCGGCGGCCGGGCGGCTGCGCGAGGTGAAGGGGATCGGACCGTCGACCGAGCAGAAGATCCTCGCCGGGCTCGAGCGCGGCCGCACGCGCGCGCGGCGTGGACTGCTGCTCAACCGCGCGCGTGCGCTCGCGGCCGCGATCGCGGGCGAGCTCGACGGCGAGGTGGCCGGCGAAGTGCGCCGCTGGCGCGACGTCGTGCACGAGCTCGCGGTCGTCACCACCACGCCGCCCGACCTGCAGTCGTCGCCGTTGCTCGTCGCCGTCGTCGAGCCGGGCGTCGCGGTCACGGTCGAGGGCATCCCGGTCGAGATCACGGTCGCCGAGCCGCACGCGTTCGGGACGGCGCTGCTCCGCGCGACGGGCTCGCCGGCCTACGTCGACTCGCTCGGCGAGCTGCCGGCCGCCGCGACCGAGGAGGAGGTCTACGCACAGCTCGGCCGGTCGTGGGTTGCCCCGGAGCTGCGCGAAGGGCCGGTCGACGACCCGCCGCGGCTCGTCGAGGTCGCCGACATCCGCGGCGACCTGCACGCGCACACCACGTGGTCGGACGGAAAGTCGAGCGTCGCGGAGATGGCGGCGGCGGCGATCGAGCGCGGCTACGAGTACCTCGCGATCTGCGACCACACGCCGAACGTCCGGGTCGTGCCGGGCCTCGACGCCGACGCGCTGCGCCGGCAGGCGGAGGAGATCGCGGCCGTGAACGAACGCGTCGCGCCGTTCCGCGTCCTGCGCGGGACCGAGTGCGACATTCGCCGCGACGGCGAGCTCGACCTTCCCGACGACGTGCTCGCCGAGCTCGACTGGGTGCAGCTGTCGCTCCATGCCGGGCAACGCGACGACGAGGTGCGTTTGACACGGAAGGTATGCGAGGCGATGCGGCACCCGGCCGTCCGCTGCCTCAGCCATCCGAAGGGAAGGATCATCAACCACCGCCCGCCGAACGCGCTCAACCTCGAGGCGATGATCGAGGTCGCGCTCGAGACCGGGGTCGCGATCGAGACCAACGGCCTCCCGGACCGCCTCGACCTGCGCGACGAGGAGGTGCGGCTCTGCGTCGAGGCCGGCGTGCCGATCGTCTGCTCGACCGACGCACACTCGGTGCGCGGGCTGGGGAACATGCAGCTGTCGGTGGCGACGGCGCGGCGCGGCTGGGCGACGCCCGCCGACGTGCTGAACACGCGGCCGCTGGAGGAGATACTGCGGCGGTGAACATTGCCGCAACGCGCAGGCTGCCGGGCCCGGCGTGGGACGAGCTCGAGGACGTCGTGATCGGCGAACGGCCCGACGCGAAGATCCTGATCGTCATGAACGAGCCGGTGCCGTTCGATGCGTTTCCGGAGCTGAGGCTCGTCGCGAACTTCAGCGTCGGCTACGACAACATCGACGTCGACGAGTGCCGGCGGCGCGGGATCGCCGTGACGAACACGCCCGGCGTCCTCGACGCGGCCGTCGCCGATCTGGCCTTCGGGCTGATCCTCGCCGTTCGACGGCGGATCGCGGTCGGCGACCGGGCGATCCGCGGCGGCGGATGGGCGCTCCCTGCGCTCGGCCGCGAGGTGAGCGGCGCGACGCTCGCAGTCGTGGGGATCGGCCGGATCGGCGCAGCGGTCGCGCGGCGCGCCGAAGCGTTCGACATGCGCGTCCTCGCAATCAGCAGCCGAGAGGGCGACCTCGACGCCGCCCTGCGCACGGCGGACGTGGTCTCGCTGCACGTGCCGCTCAACGAGAGGACGCGCGGCCTGATCTCGCGCGAGCGGCTGGCGTCGCTGCGCGACGGCGCGACGCTCGTCAACACGGCGCGCGGCGCGGTCGTCGACGAGGACGCGCTCGTCGGTCAGCTCGAGACCGGCCGCATCGACGCCGGGCTCGACGTGTTCGTGCACGAGCCGCACGTCCCGGAGCGGCTCCGTGGCCTGCCGAACGTCGTGCTGACGCCGCACATCGCGAGCGCCACCGTCGAGACGCGCGCCGCAATGACGCGCGTCGTAGTCGACAACGTGCTCGCGTTCGAGCGCGGTGAGCCGCTGCTCACGCCGGTGCTCTAGCGCGAGGTAAGAACCTCTCACACAATGACGTTCGTCGATCCGGGCGTGATCGGCGAGTGCAGCGCAAGGACGCAGGGAGGCCCGATAGTCCAACTATCGGGCCGACTGAGGACGCGGCGATGTGCCGCCGAGCGCGGCCGGGCGACACAATCGCTCATTGTGTGAGAGCTTCTAAGACCGAAGGGCTTACCGAGCGCGATCAGGGCGTGCACGCGGAAGACCGCGCTCTTCCGCGTGCGGAGTTCCTCAGCGAGCGAGCGCGCCTGCGTGCGAGCTCAATACGTGCCGGGGCGGCCGGCGGCGATCCACTCGCGCACCTCGAACCAGTGCGACTGCCGCAGCGCCTCGGCGACCTGCTCGTCGGTGTGCACGGCGTAGAAGACGTTGTGGTCGAGGTCGGCGCAGATCGAGAGGTCGGAGAGCGGCACGCTCGGGATCTGCATCAGCGCATCGGCCGGCAGTTGCGCTTCGGCGGCGGTGTAGTGCATGAACTGGAGCTCGGGCGCGATCTCCATCAGGTCAGGCCAATCGGGACATGTCCGCGAGCTCATGTCCGCTCCAGTTCGGCGGCGGCGGTCCACCGTCCTTCCACACGGACGAGGCCGCGGGTGTCGTCGGCCGGGTAGACGATGAAGACGCGCGCGTCGTCGATCGAGTGGTACGGGGTCTGGCCGCTCTCGTCGGTCAGGTCGAGCCGCAGGTGGAGGCGGCCGTCGGCGAACGGCGGCCGCTCCGCCTCGAAGCGGAGCGGCAGCGACCGCGTCGCCTCGTCCCAGCCGTGCTCGGCCGTCGCGACCTCGCCCGCCGACACGAGCACCGACGCGTCGTCCCGCAGCTCCCAGCCCAGGCGCGGCGGCGGCAGCGCCTCGTCGGCGACCAGCTCGAGGGCGAGCGAGAACGGCTCACCGCCGAGCAGCTGGAGCCGTTCCTCCCCCTCGGAGCCGAGCAACCGCACGTTGTCGATGCGCGCGACCTCGCCGCCCCACTCCTTCAGCCCAGCCGCCCGCTCTTCGGGATCGCGCTCGCCGGCGAGCAGCCGCCGGTAGGCGACGATCGCCTCGTGCGTCGGGCCGTCGAACGCGACGAGGCCGTCCTTGAGCAGGACGGCGCGGTCGCAGAGCCGTTCGACCGACGACGCGTCGTGCGAGACGAAGACGATCGTGCCGCCGCGCTGCTTGAACTCGAAGATCTTGCCGAAGCACTTGCGCTGGAACGCCTCGTCGCCGACGGCGAACACCTCGTCGAGCAGCAGCACGTTCGCCTCGAGGTGCGACGCGATCGCGAACCCGAGCCGCATGTACATCCCCGACGAGTACGTGCGCACCGGCAGATCGATGGCGTCCTCGAGGCCCGCGAACGCGACGATCTCGTCGAACCTCTCCCGAATCGTCGCACGCGAGAGACCGTGGATCGAGCCCTGCAGGAAGAGGTTCTCGCGGCCGGTCAGGTCGGGATGAAAGCCGGCGCCGAGCTCGAGGAGCGCGCCGACGCGGCCGCCGACGGCGACCCGGCCGGAGGTCGGCTTGATGATCCCCGAGAGCAGCCGCAGCAGCGTCGACTTTCCCGAGCCGTTCCGCCCGACGAGCCCGATCGCGCTGCCCGGCTCGACCGCGAACGAGATGTCGCGCAGCGCCCAGACATCGGTGCCGCGCGCGCGGCCGCGCGCGACGACGAGATCCTTCAGTGCGCGGTTCTCGCGCGCGTAGACGCGGAAGCGACGCGCGGCGTGCTCGACGAGAATCTCGCCGTCCCTCATTGCGCCAGCGTACGCTGCACGATCCCGGCGAGCGCTCGGATGAACGCCGGCTCGTCGTTCGGCATCGCGATCCGCTCGAGCTCGAGCCCGAGCTCGCGCGCGAGCTCCATCGCCTCGACATCGATGTCCCAGCGGATCTCGAGATGGTCGGAGACGAAGCCAACGGGGCACACGAGCACCTTTTGCACCCCGTCTGCGTGCAGCGCGCGCAGATGGTCGAGGATGTCCGGACCGAGCCACGGCTCGCCCGTCGGCGACTCGCTCTGGAACGAGAACGACCACTCGCCGATGCCGGCGCGCGCGGCGACGAGCGCGGCGGTCTCGAGCAGCTGGTCGCGGTACGGGTCGCCCGTCTCGAGGATGCGCGCGGGCAGCGAGTGCGCGGTGAAGACGACGTGCGCGTCGGTGCCGCGCACCCTGCCGGCGAGGACGTCGACGAACGCGGGATCGTCGTGCCAGCTCGCGACGAAGCGCAGCTCGGTCCCGCCCTCGAGCGCCTGCGCCAGCTGCTCCCGGTAGCCCTCGATCGAGAGCGCGGAGTAGTGCGGCGCGAGCACGAGCCCGACGACGCGATCGGCGCGGGCCGCGCGCGCGGCGGCGTCGGCGATCCGCGGCGTCCAGTGCTTCATCCCGGTGTAGACCGGAAGCGCCAGCTCCGTCTCGAGCGCCGCGCGCGTCGCCTCGGTGATCTCGTTCAGTGGGTTGGAATCCTCGACGCCGAGCCGCCGGTAGCGCTCGACGAGGTCGGCGAGGTGCTCCGGCGCGATCGGGCGGCCGCCGCGGATATCGGCGTAGTACGCAGGGACGTCGGCGAGCCGGTCGGGCGAGCCGTAGGCCATGAGGACGACGGCGTCGTTCACACGCGTACACCCTGCACGAGCCGCGTCAGCTCGGTCAGCACGCCCGGATCGGTCTGCGGAAGCACGCCGTGGCCGAGATTGAAGATGTGCGAGCGCGAAGCGCCGGCCTGCAGCACGCCGTTCGCGCCCGCCTCGATCCGATCCCACGGACCGAGCAGCACGGCAGGGTCGAGGTTCCCCTGCACGGCACGGTCGTCGGGCACAGCGTCGAACGTGAGACGCCAATCGACGCCGATCACGTCTCCGCCGGCGTGCGCGAGCGAGCGCAGGAGCTCCTCCGTCGCACCGGTGCCGAAGTGGATGGTCGGTGTATCGACGGCGTCGAGAATGCGCGCGCTGTAGGGACTGACGAACTCGTCGTAGTCCGCGGCGGCGAGTGCGCCCACCCATGAGTCGAACAGCTGGATGACGTCGGCGCCGGCGCCGACCTGCGCCGCGACGTAGCGCTCGAACTGCGACGTCAGGACGGCCATCAGCGCGTGCCAGGTGCCGGGGTCGCCGTACATCAAGGTCTTCGTGCGGGCGAAGTCGCGGCTCGGCCGCCCCTCGACCAGATATCCGGCGACGGTGAACGGCGCACCGCAGAAGCCGATCAGCGCCTTCTCGGGAGCGAGCTCGCGGCGGACGAGCCGGATCGCCTCGAGGATCCGCTCGTCGGGCTCGGCCGCACTCAGGCGGTCGACGTCGGCGCGCGTCCGGATCGGCTCCTCGACGACGGGGCCGACGCCCTCGACGAGCTCGACGCCGAGGCCCATGCCGAGGACGGGCGACATGATGTCGGCGAACAGGACCGCAGCATCGACGCCGTGCCGCGTCACGGGCTGCAGCGTCACCTGCGCGCAGAGCTCCGGCGTCTGCGCGACCTCGAAGAACGAGTGCGTCTCGCGGATCGCCCGGTACTCGGGGAGCGAGCGGCCGGCCTGCCGCATGAACCACACGGGCGTACGCTCCACGGGCTCGCGGCGCGCAACGCGCACGAGGAGCGGAGCGGTCACGGTCGTACACTAGCCCGCGATGCCGGGGCCTCTCGTCTCCTCGTGGCGCGCAGTGCAGCACGAGGTGATGCATGCAGGCGCGCTGCACGACGTCCGCGTCGAGGTTGCGAACGAGGGATCCGCGCCGTGGCGGAGGCTGCTGCTGTCATATCACTGGCTCGACGAGCGCGGGAACGCGATCGTCTGGGACGGGCTGCGCACGCCGCTCGAGCGCGTCGTCGAGCCGGGCACCGTGCTCGCGCAGTCGCTCCGCGTCCGCGGGCCGATCCCACCGGGTCGCTACCGGTTGGCGATCGACCTCGTCGAGGAGCACCGCTTCTGGGTCGCCGAGCTCGGGAACGAGCAATGGGAGGAGGAGGTCGATGTGCAGCCGCGCGATGCGGCGGCCGCACGCGTCTTCGGCGCCGACCCGTCGGCCGACTGGGTCGCGCACGCCGCGGAGCTGCACCGCGACGGGTACGCGGCCGTCGGCGGCGCCGTCGAGGCGCTGCGCCGGCCGGAGTACGCGCCCGGCGGCGGCCGCAACCCGCGTTTCCCGCACCCGCTCGTGCTGCCGTCGCTCCTGCCGCCGCTCCAACCGAACTGCGACGTCGACGGGCTGCCCGCGTGGCGACCCGACGGCGACGAGCCGTTCATGTTCGACGGGCGGTTGCTGCTCAGACCTCGATAGCGATCTGGTCATCGATGCGCGAGAAGACGAGCGCGCCGAGCCCGAGCGAGATCGCGCACGCAACGACGAGATAGAGCGCGTCCGTCCACTGCGGCAGCGTGCCGAGGAAGAGCGGCGCACGTACCGCCTCGACCGCCGGCGACAGCGGATTCAGCCAGTGGATAACCGCCGCGACGTGCTCGTGGTGCGCAGCGACGGTGTCGAACCCGTAGAGGACCGGCGTCAGGAAGAACAGCGGTACGAGCAACGCTGCGACGATGAACTCGACGTCGCGGAACAGCACGTTCATCGACGCGAACAGCAGGCCGAGCCCGCAGACGACGCCGACGAAGAGGACACTGAGCGGGATCGCCAGCCATTCGCTCGCGCGCACGCGCGGCAGCGCGATGAAGTTGATCACGAGCAGCAGCACGAGCATCGCGGCGAACGAGACGACGTGCGCGAACACGACCGACAACGGCACGAGCTGTCGTGGAAAGCGCGTCTTGCGGATCAGATTTGCGTTGTCGAGCATCGAGCGGGTCGCCGACTGCACCGCCGACGCGAAGAACGTCCACAGCGCAAGCCCGCTCAGCAGGAACAACGCATAGTTGTCGCCGTTCGCGAACGGCGACTTCCACACGACGCCGAAGACGAGCAGGTAGACGCCCATCAGCATCACCGGGTTCGCGATCGTCCAGAGGACGCCGAGAGCGGAGCCGCGGTACTTCGCCTGCAGGTCGCGCCGGAACAGGTTCCCCAGCAGCTCGCGGTACCGGTAGACATCCGCATAGACGGTCATGCCCGCTCCGCCGCCGGCCAAGCCGGCGCCTCCGCTCCTCGGCGCGCTCCGTCGAGCCTACGCGCGCTCATCGCTTTCGCCCGTAGATCGACGCGCCGGCGTAGCGGGCGGGCGTCAGATGGGCGAGCGTGCCGAGCGTCATCCCGACCTTCGGCACGCGCGAGAGGAAGTAGCCGAACGGCACCGGCGGCCACCCGTCGGCGCGCTCGAGCCGGCGGACCGTCAGCCCGTTGCGCACGAACGCGAACGCATACGTCCACGCGGTGTGAACGTGCTCGTTGATCCCGAGCGCCTTCTCCGCATCCTGCTCCGGATTGTCCTTGCTGCGCAGGATGCCGCGCACCCCCTCGTTCAGCCCCGCGACGACGCCGCCGCGCTTCGTCACGCGCGCGAGCTCCTCGACCATGCGGTCGAGGTCGAGCGCGTGGTGCAGCGTCGCCACGCAGTACGTGACGTCGAAGTGGCCGTCCGGGAACGGCAGATGCTCGCCGTCGGCCTGCACGCGGGCGAAGTCTCCGTAGAACGCGCCGCGGCCGAGCCCGATCCGTTGGTCGACGAGAATGTCCGTCGCGACGAATTCGCAGTCGCGCTCGAGCCAGAAGCGCGCCGCCCACGCCTTCGCCGCGCCGACTTCGAGCACGCGTAGGCCGCGCGCACCCTGCACGTAACGGTCGAGCAGGACCTGGAACGAGTGGCCGTTGGCGAGCCAGAGCGGGTTGTCCCAGCCGAGCTCACGGTTGACGAACGGGAGGACGGCATCGACCGTGTCGTCGGGCTCGTACCATCCTTCCGACTGCGCCTTCTCGAGCCACCCCTCGGCCTCTCGCAGCTTCTCGCGCGCGCCCGGCAGGTCGGGGTGGAGCATCAGCGGGATGCCGTCGTCCGTGACGCCGAACGTTCGGCCGCAGGCCGTGCACCGCAGGCCGCCGCCGTCCGCCTCGACCGTCGAACGGTCGAACGGACAACGGAGGAGCTCGAGCGGGACGGTCAGCACGGGCGCACCGTAACGGACGCCTTACAGGCGTTCGTTACGCTGGCGACGTGACCGTCGCGGTAGCTGCGCTCGCGGCACTGCCGGCGAGCTTTCTCACGATCCGCGGTCTCCTGCGCACGCCGGTTGCGCGGCACGTCGTCGCAGCGCCGCGCTCCGACCGGTGGCACAAGCGCTCGACACCGCTGCTCGGCGGCAGCGGCATCTTCGCCGGCATGCTCGTCGCAACCGCGATCGCGCTCGCGACCGGCGTGCTGCCGGTCACGCGCGAGCTCGGCGGAATCCTCGGCGGCGCCGCCGTCCTCTTCTGCGCCGGGCTCGTCGACGACGTGCTCCACCTGCCGCCGCTCGCGAAGCTCGCGGCACAGGTCGCGGCGGCGGTGCTCGTGATCGCAGCAGGCATCCGCGTGCAGATCGTCGGCAACGACGTCGCAGCGTGGGCGCTCGGGATCGTCTGGCTGGTCGGCATGACGAACGCGTTCAACCTCCTCGACAACATGGACGGGCTCGCGGCGACGCTCGCAGCGATCGCGGCGATGTTCTTCGCGATCGACGCGTACACGGTCGATCCGAGCAGGCTCGCCGCGCTCGTGTCGATCGCGCTCTGCCTGGGCTGCATCGGCTTCCTGCCGTACAACCTGCGCCTGCGCGGGCCTGCGTCGGTGTTCATGGGCGACAGCGGCAGCCAGGTGCTCGGCTTCGTCGTCGGTGCCCTCGGGCTCGCGACGGCGTGGACCGTGGCCGGCTCGACCGTGGCGACGCTGCTGCTGCCGGTGCTGATCCTCGCGGTGCCGATCCTCGACACGACGCTCGTCACGATCGTCCGCCTCCTCGAGGGACGCCCCGTCAGCCAGGGCGGCCGCGACCACACGTCCCACCGTCTCGTCTACCAGGGCCTCTCCGACAAGCGGGCGGTCGTGCTCCTCGCGATCGTCTCCGGCGCGCTCGGCCTCACGAGCCTCGCCTACGAGCGCCTCGACGACACCCGCGTGACGCTCGCGGGCGTGCTCGTCACCTTCGCGTTCCTGATCCAGTTCGGCAGCTACCTCGCCGACGTCAACCGGCCGGCGCAGCCACAGGAGGCCGGCTCGTTCATCCGCTCGCTGCTCGTGCACCGGCGGCGGCTGATCGAGGTGCTCGTCGACTTCGCCCTGATCACGAGCGCGTTCACGGCTGCGTACTTCATCCGGCTGGAGAACTCCGGCTTCGGCTGGCAGAAGCACGTTTTCAACGTCTCGCTGCCGGCGCTGCTCGTCTCGCGCTACGTGTTCTTCTGGCTGTTCGGCCTCTACCGCGGCGTCTGGCGTTATGCCGGCGCGCGCGACGCCGCGATGATCTTCGCCGCGGTCGTCGCCTCCGAGACGACGACCTTCCTCTTCATCTGGGCGACCGTCCCGTGGAACGGCTTCCCGCGCGGGATCTATGCGATCGACATCTTCGTCTGCTCGTTCCTGATCCTCGTGTCGCGGTTCTGGGAGCGGAGCGTCGCACACGTGCTGCGCTCGCTCGTCGGCCGCGGCAGCCAGCGCCGCACGCTGATCGTCGGCGCCGGCGGCAGCGGCCGCAGCCTGCTGCGGGAGCTGCGCGAGACGCGCGACGTCCGCGTCATCGGCTTCGTCGACGACGAGCCGCAGCTGCGCCACCGGCGCATCCAGGGCGTGCCGGTCGTCGGCACCCTGGCAGAGATCGGCTGGATCCTCGGCCGCCACTCCCCCGACGCCGTGCTCGTGACGATTCCCGACGCACCGCGCGGCCTGCTCGACGGCGTCCTCGAGGCGTGCACGCGCGCCGACGTCAGCTGCCGGTTCGTGCGGCGGGAGATCGACCTCGATCCACGGACCGTGCTGCAAGCAACCACCGAGTGAGCGCAGCCGCAGAAACGCCGGTGCGGCGGAGCACGCTGGCCGACCGCGTGCTCGTCGCGCTGCCGCTGGCGAGCGCGTACGTGTGGATCGCCGGCCTGTACTGCATCGAGGCGTGGAAGCGCGCGACGCCGTGGCTCTTCACCGACGAGCTCGAGCTGACGCAGCTGTCGCGATCGATCGCCGCCACGGGACATGCTGCGCGCCGCGGCGAGCCGCACTCCTTCCGCTCGTTCTACACCGTGTTCACGGCGCTGTTCTGGCGGATCGACGACGTCGCGGCCGCGTTCGCGGCGATCAAGTACGCGGACACGCTCGTCATGGCCGCCGTCGTCTTTCCGACGTACTTCCTCGCACGAATGGTCGTCGGCCGGGCGCCTGCGCTGTTCGCGGCGATCGGCGCCGCGGCGATCCCCTCGCTCGCGTACTCGTCGTGGATCGTCGAGGAGACACTCGCGTATCCGTACTCGGCGCTCTGCTTCCTGCTGATCGCGAAGGCGCTGTACGTGCGCACGCGCGGGTGGATCGTCGGCGCCGTCCTCACGTGCGCCTTCGCGCCGGTCATGCGCGGGGAGCTCGCGGTGATCCCTGCCGCATTCGCGCTCGCGCTGCTGTGCATGTGGTGGACGACGGCGCGAACGCGGGCGTGGCGCAGCAGCTGGTCGATCGCCGACTGGGTCGGTTGGTCGACGCTGTGCATCGGCGCGATCGTCTTCCTCAGCGGCTTCCTGAGCCATCACATTCACGCGTGGTACGCGATCACGACGTACTACAAGCACCGCCTGTTCATCTACGGCGACTGGGCGTCCGGATCACTGGCGATCGGCATGGGCGTGCTGCCGATGATCCTCGGGCTCGCGGCGCTGTGGCGGCTGCCCGGCGAGCGCCCGACGCTCGCGCTTCGCGTCTTCCGGTCCGTCTCGCTCGGCGGGCTCACCGCGGTGTGGTTGTACACGGCAGTCAAGGGCGCGTATCTCTCCACGGTGTTCGGCTCGCGCGTCGAGGAGCGGAACCTGATCTACATCGCGCCGCTGCTCATGGTCGGCACCGCGCTCGTTCTCGAACGGCGGCGCGTCAACCTCGTCGCGCTCGCGGCGGCGGCCGCCTACTCCGTCTACGTCGCGCTCGGCGTCCCGCTCTTCATCGGCGGCGGCTACTACTCCGACGCGCTCAGCCTCGCGATCTTCCAGCAGGCGAACCGGTACTTCCTCTTCAGCAGCGGTGACGCGCGCGTGACGACCGTGATCGTCTGCGTCGTCGGCATTGGTCTCACCGTCGTCCTGACCCGCCTGCGGAACGGCGCTGGGACGGCCGTCGCCGCCGTGCTCGCGGTTGCCGTCCTCGCGTGGTGCGGGACGGCGGAGCTCGCGGCGGCCGCGGGCAATATCACGGTCAGCCGCGACATCCGGCCGACGCTCGGCGAGCCGTTCACGTGGGTCGACGACGCGACCCGCTTGAAACCGACGCTCTACCTTGCGCAGGGCGTCGCAGACCAGAACCCGGAATGGCTGCTCGAGTTCTGGAACCGCTCGATCACCACGGTCAGCAGCCTCGACGGCACGATCGGCGGCCCCGGCCCGGCGGGCGCGCCCAACATCACCGATCGCGGGCAGCTTTTCTGGACGCTGCACCCGTCCGACCCCGGCAAGGTCTTCGACTACGCGGTGGAGGACTGGCCGTGCATCGACTTCGCGGGCACGCTGACGGAAACCCACGAATATCGAGGCGGCTCCGCGACCCCGCGCGTGTGGCGGCTCATCCAGCTGACGAAGCCGAACCGGTTGCGCGCGGTTTGCGTCGGGATCTACTCGGACGGGTGGAGCGGGCCGAACGACAGCACCTACTTCCGGTTCAACGGCAGGCATCGCGGCTGGCTGCGGATCACACTGTCACGCCAGAGCTTCCGGGGCTCTCCGGTGGACATCCAGCTCGGCACGATCAGCACGGAGCACAACGAGCCGGCGCTCGGCAAGGTGCTCCACCACCGCGTCGACCGGATCACGTCGAACAAGACGACGGTCGTGTGGGTGCCGACGCCCGCGTCGCCGTTCGCCGTCCGCACGGTCGTCCGCGACAAATTCAGCCCCGGCAACGGCGACGTGCGCACGCTCGGCGCGCAGGTCAGCTACCGGTGGTCGCTAACGAAGGGCAAGTAACCGCTCGGGGTGCTTCCGCAGGAAGCGGAGCATCGCGCGCGCATGCCACAGCGTGTGCCGCGTCAGGAACTTCTTGTCGACGACGGCGGCGTACTCATGGTGGACGACCGCGGCAGGGACATACCACCGCTCCCAGCCGGCGCGCGCCGCGCGGTAGTTCAGGTCGATGTCCTCGCAGTACATCCGGTAGCCGGCGTCCCAGCCGCCGATCTCGTCCAGCATCGCGCGCCGCTGCAGCAGGAAGGCGCCGAGCATCGTGTCCGCCTGCACCGGCTCGTCCGGACGCTCGTCGAGGAGGTAGTGTCGGCGCTGAAAGCGGAGCGGCGGAAAGAGCACGCGCAGCGGCGTCCGCCGCACGAGCGTCGCGCCGACGGTCGGGAAGCTCCGCCGCGACGCCTGCCACGTGCCGTCGCTGTAGAGCATGCGCGGGCCTGCGACACCGCAGCTCGGGCGGTCTTCCATGAACCTCCGTAGGATCGCGACGGCGTCGGGCTCGGGGATCGCGTCGGGGTTCGCGATCAGCACGAGCTCGTGCGTCGTGCTCGCGGTCCCGAGGTTCGCGTTGGCGGCGAATGAGAGAACGCGATCGTTGCGGATGAGACGCGTCGCCTCGGGCAGCTCCGTGGGGATGCTGTCGCCGACCGGATTGGCGATCAGCACGAGCTCGTCGACCTGCGGCGCGAGGGCGGGCAGCGACACGGCGAGCTCGCCGGCGTGCCCGTGCGAGATGACGACGGCGCTCACCTTCACGGCAGCGCCTCACGGTAGACCGCGGCGGTCGCCGCGGCCGTGTGCGACCACGAAAGCGCGCGCGACCGCTCGAGGCCGGCGCGCGACCACGGCTCGGGGTCGGCGAGCACGCGCAGCAGCGTCGCGGCGAACTCGTCCGGTGTCGCATACGCGATCGCGTCGCGGCCCGCCTCGCGGACGGCCGGGTCGGGCGTCGCGACGACCGGCGTCCCGCACGCCATCGCCTCCGCGGCCGTCAGCCCGAACCCCTCGTAGCGGGTCGGCAGCAAGAGCGCCGCAGCGCGCTGGTAGAGCCGGACGAGCTCGTCCTGCGGGACGACGCCGCGCACCTCCGCCCCGCGCTGCCGCAGCTGCGCGGCGAGCGCACCGTCGCGTTCGGGGCCGACGACGACGAGCCGGTGGCCGGCCGCCCGCGCCGCGTCGGCGGCGACGAGCGGCTGCTTCCGCGACTCGACCGAGCCGACGAGGAGGACATAGTCGTCGCGCCGCGCCCCGCCCGGTTGGAACGCCGGATCGGCGGCGAGCAGCGTCACGGTAACGCGGTCGGGCGGCAGCCCGTACAGCTCGACGAGGTCGTCCTTCGTGCGCTGCGAGATGGCGAGGACGTGCGCGGCCCGGCGGGCCGAGCGCGGCACCGTCAGCCGGAAGATCGCCGTCTCGCGCCGGCCCATCAGCGAGGCGTCGCGCTCGAACGAGAGGTCCTGGACCGTCAGCACGCCCGGGCACGGCAGCGCCGGCGGCAGCGCGTGCACGAAGTGGACGAGCGAGGGCCGCAGGCGGCGCAGCAGCCAGGGAATGCGCACGGCCATGCGCAGCTCCTGGCTGCGGGCCGGCAGGTGGATCGGCTCGACGCCGGCGGGGACGAGGTCGGGTCGGCGCGTCAGCGCGGCGAAGCGGAGGTCCGGCGCCGCTGCGGGCAGCGCGCGGAGCAGGTTGAGGACGTAGGTCTCGTCGCCCGTCCGGTTGCGGCCGAGCACATCGGCGTCGACGAGGATCACGCGACCTCCCGGTAGACGGCGTCCGTCAGCCGCGCCGTCTCGTCCCACGTCGGCGCGGCGAACCGCTCGACCGTGCGGCCGACGGCCTCACGGATCCCGCGCGCGATGTCGTCGACGTCGGTCGGGTCGACGAGCACAGCCGCGCCGCCGCCGATCTCGGCCATCGCGCTGTCGCGCGACGTGACGACGGGCGTTCCACAGGCGAGTGCCTCGGCGACGGGGATCCCGTACCCCTCGTACAGCGACGGGTAGACGACGCACCGGGCGCCCCGGTAGAGGCGTGCGAGCTCGTCGTCGCCGACGCGGCCTTGCCAGGCGACGCCCGCGTCGACGGCGCCCCAACCGCGCGCGCCGACGACGCGCAGCTCGACGCCGGCGCGCCGGGCGGCCTCGACCGTCCGCGCCAGGTTCTTGCGCGGCTCGAGCGTGCCGACGGCGAGGACGTAGTCGCCGTCTGCGCGCGGACCGTCGGGCGCGAAGACCGGATCGACCCCGTTCGGCACGACGCGGATGCGTTCACGCGGCACGCGCAGCAGCTGCTCCACCTCGCGCGCCGTGAACTCCGAGACGGCAATCACACGCGTCGCCGCGCGGACGACGTGCGGGACGACGCGGGGCGCGTACGTCCGCGTCCAGGCCGGGAACCATTCCGGATGCCGCACCACGGCGAGATCGTGCACCGTCACCACCGTCGGCACGCGCGGCCGCAGCGGCCCGTAGTACGTCGGGCAGTGCAGCACGTCGACGCCGCGCAGCAGTGACAGCTGCAGCGGGTACCACCAGAGCTCGCGCGCGAGCACGGACGCCTTCCCCGCGCCGCCGAACGCGATCGGCCGCACGTCGAGCCGCGCCAGGAGATTCTCGAGGTAGCGAGCCGTGCCGGCGCGGGTGAGCCGCAGCGGCGTCGCGTCGATCGCGATGTTCACGACCAGGCCTCGACATGGGCGCGCGCGTTCGCCGACCACGTGAACCGGCGGGCGTGCTCGAGGCCGCGCGGGACGAGCTCCTCACGGCGCGCGATCGCGTCCGCCACCGCGGCCGCGAGCGCCTCGGGATCGTCGGGGTCGGCCCGGATCGCGGCGTCGCCGCTCGCCTCGTCCAGCGACGGATGGCTGGACGCGACGACGGGGACGCCGCAGGCCATCGCCTCGACCACGGGCATGCCGAAGCCTTCGAACCGCGACGGATAGACGAACGCTGCCGCTCCCCGGTACTGCCGTGCGAGATCCTCGTCGTGCAGCGGGCCGAGCCACGACACGGTGGCACCGCGCGCCTCGACACCGCCCCAGCCGCGTCCGCCGACGACGCGCAGCTCGCGGTCGCGGACGGCGGCGATCGCAACGTCGAGATTCTTCCGCGGCTCCAGCGTCCCGACCACGAGCACGTAGTCGCCGCCGGCGCGCGCACCGTCAGGCGTGTAGACGGCGTCGACGCCCGGATACGCGACATGGATGCGCTCGCTCGCCACGCCGAGCGTCGCCGCGACGTCGTCGCCCGTGAAGCGCGAGTTGACCATGACGACGTCGCACGTGCGCGCGGCATGCGCGTACTTCGCGCCGTGCATGCGGCGCGTCCGCGGGTGCACCCACTGCGGATGGTGCAGCGGCACGAGGTCGTGCACCATCGTCGAGCGGAGCCCACGGCGCTGCGGTGGGTACATCCAGTCGCTGAAGTGGAAGACGTCGAACGCGCCCACGAAGCGCTCGAGGGCGGGATGACGGAGACGGCTCCACGCCGTTCGCAGCGCGTGCGCGGCCGGCAGCGCTGGCAGGCGCCGCTCGAGGTCGACGCCGTCCAGCGCCGCCTCGATCAGCCGCCGCCCGGTGCGGCTCGCCGGCGCGAACGCGACCACCTCGTGGCCGGTGCCGGCCAGGCCGACGAGGGAGCCGCGGATGTAGTTGCCGACGCCCGTGCGCGGATGCGAGAGCGGCGACACGTCCACGACGATCCTCACGCCACTGGCCGCCTTCCGCTCCCGCGCCGCGGAGCGGCGCTCCGCGAAAGGCTGACGGCGCTCGCGGTACGGCGCGAGGTCCGCCCCAGAGACGTGAGGAACCTCACGAGACCCAGATTCCGTGCGCGAAGGCGATCGCAGCGGCGGCGCCGAGCGCGGCGAACGGCGGTGCGAGGGCCCGCCTGTACGGGGCGAGCACGATGAAGAGCGGAAAGTCGGCGAGCAGGAAGCGCGGCAGGCTGACGAGCGGTACGACCGCGGCCGGCGACGAGAGGGCGATGACGAGGGTCGCAGCGGAGTAGAGGCCGTACGCGGCACCGAGCCGTTGCCACGCGACCCAGGTGAGCACCGCGGCGATCACGAGCAAGACGAGGTTCGTCAGGTTCCAGACCGCCCACTGCTCCGGCTTGCCGTATCCGGCCTCCGGCAGGTGGAGGACGAGCTGCGCGAGCCCCTGCTCTCCCGCGTGCACCGCATCCCACAGCCCTTGCAGAGGGCCGAGCGCCGGCGTGTGCCGGAGCCACACGTCGTGCTCGGCGGTCGCGAACGCGAACGCATCGTGAAAGTGCTCCTGCAGGTAGAGCATGTAGGCGCCGAGCGCCGCCGGCAGGAGGAGCAACGGAGCGAGCGCGCGCCGGCCGCGACGCCACAGCAGCCAGGCGAGCGCCGGCAGCAGCGCGAGACCGAGCAGCCGCGTCGCGACCGCGAGGCCGCCGAGGACGCCCGCCGCGAGCGAGCTGCCGCGGCGCGCGGCATCGAACGCGGCGATTGCGAGCAGCAGGAAGAGCGCATCGGAGTAGACGGCGGTGAAGACGTAGGCGATCGGGTACAGAGCGATGAGCACGACCGCGTCGCGTGAGCGCGCGAGCCGGCGCAGGATCGTCGCCGCCCACGCCGCGGAGACGAGCGAGATGACGACGCCCGCCGCGAGGTGCGACCGCAGCAGGAACGCGAGCGCGCGCACGGCGAGCGGATAGAGCGGGAAGAACGCGGCTGACTGCTTGATGTCGTAGCCGTGTTTCGCGATCCGGATGAACCAGCCCGCGTCCCATTGCGCGAACACACCGAAGAGGAGGCTGCCGAGGGCGCCGTACGCGTGCATCGCGATGTGCCCTGGTGCCCACAGCAGCGAAACCGCCGCGAGGACGAGGAACGCGAGCCGGATCGAGACGAGCTCGGCGGCTGCGCTCAACGCGGCGGGAGGTATGTGAAGTAGTCGACGTGGAGCCCGAGCAGGCGTTTGTCCTGCGCGTGGAGCTGCGGGGAGTTGGCCGGGATGCGCGCGGGCGAGATCACAAGATCGACAATGCACTTCCCACCCCGAGCGTGGAGCGGGATCGTCCGCGTCTGCACCTCACCGGTCGGCCGGACGGCGATCGTCTGCGTGGGCGTCGTCCCGGTGATCGTCAGGTGCTGAATCGTCCCCTTGAAGAGCCCCGGGTCGCTGCGGAAGTCGAAGCGCAGCCGGCCGCCGCTGCACTGCTCCCGTGCCCAGCGGACCTCCGGGCCGGTCCAGCTGTCGTCGTACCAGCCCGTGATCCGCAGCGCGAGCCGGGCCGGACGGCGGACGCGATACAGCGCCAGGAGATGGTCCGGGTCTGCCGCGACACGGGCGCCGAGGACGGGTGCCCGCGCGTCGGTCAGGACGTAGTCGGCGTCGATCGGCTTGCCCTCCGCGTCGACGAGAACACTCGTCGAACGCCTGGCCGCGACATTGACCTGTGGCATGCCGCCGGCCAGCGCCGTGCCGTCGAGGCCGTAGACGCGGCGGATGCTGCGGTTCCAGAACTCGTTCTCCCAGATGCGGATCGCGCTGCCGCCGCTCCAGAGGACGGCGACGTTCGCGTTCGTGCCGACCGCTCGATCGATCCAGCTCGTCCCCGCAGCGACCGCGGCGTCGTACTGGTGCACCGCGGCCTGCGGGAAGCCGTGCGGGGAGGCCTCCAGCGGGATCCAGGTGAGGACGAAGCCGGCGGCGACGAGCGCCGGCAGCCACGCCGCCAGCCGCGGCGGTAGCCAGAGGAAGACCGCGGCAAGCGCCAGCGCCGTCCCCGAGGCGACGAGGGCGACGGTGGCGAGACCGGTCCAGCTCGAGCCGATGTACCACCACGGTTGCAGCGACGGCGTGTCCGACTGCGAGTTCTCGTTCAGGAGCGCCGCGAACGGAATTGCGCCGATCAGCGCAACCGCGAGCACGGCGCCGAGAACGGTCGCGCGCGGCGGGCGCGGCTGCCCGCGCTCGATCCACGCGAAGAGCGCGATCAGCAGCAGCGGCGTCAGATAGAAGAGGTTGCGCTCCTCCAGCCGGAACGAATAGCGCGACGCGAACACGCCGACCTCGACGACGAGCCAGGCGCCGACCGACGCCGTCGCGGCCGCGAACACGCGCAGCGGCCGGTCGAGATGGCGCGCGCTCGCGAGGACGATCACGCTCGCCGCGAACGGGATCACCCAGGAGATGAGCGCGAGCGTCGAGAGATGGAGAACCACCCACTTCAGCGCAGGCCAGAAGTGGTACGTCGTGCTTCCCGCCGTGCTGTAGCCGCCGAGCACATGGAAGACCGAGCGGCCGCGCGCCGCCTCGAAGACGACGACGGCCAGGCCGGCCAGCGCGACGAGCGCGTACAGCGGACGCCACGCGCGCAGCGCACGCGGGCGGCCCCGCTCGATCCACGCGAGCGCGAGCGGTGCCGTCAGAACAGCTGCGAAGAGCACGATCGCCTGCGCACGCGTCAGGAAGAGCAGGACGCACAGCGCCAGCACGATCAGCTGGCGACGCAAGGTCGGCGCATCGAGGACCGCCACGAGCGCGAGCACGAACCAGGCGAACAGCGGGTAGAACACGTTCTCCGTCATCAACGACGCCGCGTACACGGTCGCCGGGGCCGCGACCGCGAGCGCGGCGGCCGCGAGCGCAGCCTCCATGCGCACGACGCGGCGCGCGAGCAGATACACGGGGAAGACGACGGAGCAGATCACCAACGCGTTGAGGACACGCGCGAACGCGTAGACATCCGCGACGCGGTCGGCGACCGCGTACGGGATCGCGAGCAGCAGCGGGTAGACGTAGCCGTACCCCGCGGCGTGGCCGCGGATCGTGAACCCGGCGCCGTCGGCGATGCTGCGCGCCGTGTCGGAGTAGACGAGCTCGTCGACCATGATCCACGGGCTCTTGACGCGCAGCGCGAGCGTCAGGACGACCGCGACTGCGACCGCGTAGAGCGCGCCGAGCCACAGCCAGGGCGGCACTGTCGGACGCGGACGCGTCCTGGGGGAACCCGGCCTGGTGTCTGACACCAGGACCTGTCCCGCCAGGCCCAGTTCCCGCAGGTCGGGTGCGAGCAGGCCGGGGTCGACGCCGGTGTCGGCGGCGGCCGCTGCGACATCGCGCAGCACCTGCGCCTCGACGGCGGCACCGCCGGCCGCCTGCTCCAGCGCCGAGACGTAGAGCGCGGCGACGCGGTCGAGGTCGTGCTCGGCGGCGACATACGCGCGAGCGGCGTCGCCCATCCGAGCGACGACCGCCGGATCGGCGAGGCGCTCGAAGGCGGCGACGAGCGCGTCCTCCTCCCCGTCGCCGGCCGGAATCTTGAGCGCGACGTCGTCGGGCAGCTCGGCGAACCAGCCGAGGTCGCTGACCACGAGCGGCTTGCCGAGCGACAGCGTCCGGATCGCGCTGCCCGACGTCTCGCCCATCGTCGGCGCGCGCAGCAGCACGACGGCGTCGCACGCCGCGATCAGCGCCATCAACCGCTCCTCCTCGACGTACGGCTCGCGGACGACGCCGTCGGGGAGCTCGCCGCGGAGCGAGAATCCCGGCGCCTCCGCGCCGACGAGCAACAGGCGCGCGGACGGGTGCGCGTCGTGGAGCTCGGCGAAAGCGTGCAGCAGCTGCGGCACCCGCTTGTTCTCGTTCAGGTGGCCGAAGCACCCGAATACGGGCGCGCCGTCGACCGCGGCGGGCGCGACAGCGTGTGCCGGCCACGCGGGATGCGGGATCACCCACAACGGGCCGTCGTACCCGTGCTCGCGCACCTGCGCCTCGACGTACCGCGAATGGACGATCACACCCGTCGCGCGGTCGAGGATCTCGCCGACGAGCGGGAACTCGGTCGGCCGCACCTCCCAGAGCGGCGGCACGCGGCCCTCGAGAACCCCCCAGCCGAGCATCCGCCCCGCGGCGCCCGCCTCGCGCTCCATCGCCGCCAGGTAGGCGTGGCCGTCGTTCCGGCCGATCGTCATCCCCGCCATCAGATGGTGGACGACGAAGTCGTGCAGGACGACGACGCCGGGTCGCCGGCGGAGCGCGTCGACGATCCACGCGTGCGCGTCCGGGTCGTTGCCGACGTGGTACACCGCGATGTCGGCGTCGGCGACCGGCCGCGTGCGCCCCGGCCGCACGACCTCGACGTCGATGAGCCGCTCGAGCGCCGGCAGCAGCAGCGCGGAGTAGTCGGCGATGCCGCTCGTCGACGGCGGCAGTGGGCTGAAGTAGGCGACCTTCACACGAACTCCAGCAGGCGCTGCACGCAGCTCGACCAGGTGACGGTGCGCGCGAGCTCGTGGCCGGCGCGCCCGAGTGTGCGCGCTTCGTCGTCGGTGAACGTCAGCGCGTGCGCGAGCGCGTCGACGGTCGGCGCGACGACGCGCCCAGTGCGCCCGTCGTGGACGATGTCGAGCGGGCCGCCCGCATCGGTCGTCGTGACCACCGGCTTGTCCGAGAGGAATGCCTCGTACGGGACGAGACCGTAGTCCTCGTTCACCGGCGCGTAGTAGACCGCACGGCAGCGCGCGTAGAGGTCGGCGAGCTCCTCGTCGGAGACGCGGCCGACGAACTCGACGCTGCCGTTCGCCAGCGCCTGCAGCCGCTCGCGATCGGGGCCGTCCCCCGCGATCACGACGCGGAGGTCCGGCACGCGCGCCGCCGCCTCGATCAGCAGATCGATCCGCTTCGCACGATCGAGCCGGTTGACGGAGAGGACGAAGTCTCCGTACTCCTCGCAGCGGAACGCGAGCGGCGCCGGCGGAGGCGCCAGCACCTCGGCCTCGAGGCCGACCGAGTCGCGCAGCCGGCCGGCGACGATCGACGACGTCGTGAAGATCTTCTTCGCCTCGCCGAGTGACACACGGTCGAGGTCGAGCACCTTCTGCCGCAGCGCGCGATCGCCTGCCGACTCCGAGAACTGCCCGAACTCGGTGCGGTCGAAGTCCCATGCCTGGCGGAACTGGTGCAGCAGCCAGACGACCTTGTTCGGATGCCGCACGACGTACGACGGGAACTTCGTTGCGATCACCGCATCGATCGGGCGCCCGTTTGCTTCCTCGAGGTCGAGCAGCCGCCAGAGGAAGGCCTGCGTCAGCACCCGCTCGTTCGGATACCACTTGAACGGCACCGTCACGAGCTCGGCGTCGTGGCCTTCCTCGCGCAGGGCGCCGATGAGGCCGTCGGCGAAGATCTCGGTGCCGCCGCGCTCGAACGGCACCTGCGGCATCGCGACCGCAAGCCTCACGGCCGGCGCTCGAGCTCGTCGACGCGGCGCGCGAGGTCGTCGACGAGGCGCAGGAGCGCGTCGTTGACGATCCGCTGCTCGGCGAAGGCGGGCTCCACGTACCAGCGCATGAGCTTCCGGAGCACGCGCTTCACCTGGAACGCGAGCCTGCCCTTCACGCCGGGCCGCTGCTCGAGCGGCTTGTCGGCGCTCACCGCCCAGAACCTCTCGGCGAGGCCGCGCATCGCGGACGGATCGCGCGCATCGCGGTCGATCGCGCGCTTCAGCTCCTCGTAGACACGGTCGACGTCGGCGGGCGCCGGCATGGCCGCGATTGTAAAGAGCGGCTGTTACGAACCCGTTTGGGCGGCGTCGACGAGCAGGTGGACGAGCTCCTCGAAGCCGACGCTGGGCGACCAGCCGAGGACCTCCCTTGCCTTCGTGGAGTCGCCGACGAGCGCCCGATCGTCCGGACGGACGAGCGCATCGTCGACGCGGACGTGGTCGCGCCAGTCAAGCCCGACGCGGCCGAAGGCGATCTCGACGAGCTCCCGGACGGTGTGCGTCTCCCCCGTCGCGACGACGAAGTCGTCTGCCACGTCGTGCTGGACGATTCGCCACATCGCATCGACGTAATCCGGTGCGTACCCCCAGTCGCGCCGCGCGTCGAGATTGCCGAGCACGAGCTCACGCTCGCGGCCGGCGGCGATCGCCGCGACCGCGTGTGCAACCTTGGCCGAGAGAAAATGCGCGGGCCGCCGCGGCGACTCGTGGTTGAAGAGGATCCCGCAGCTCGCGTGCAGCCCCGAGCGCTCACGGTAGGCCGCGACGAGAAAGTCCGCGCATGCCTTGGCGGCTCCGTACGGCGACCGCGGCCTATATGGCGTCGTCTCGACCTGCGGCACCTCGTCTGCGAGGCCGAACACCTCCGCCGACGACGCCTGGAAGAAACGGATCGCCGGGTCGACACGGCAGATCGCCGCGAGCAGCACGCCGACGGCGACGGCGCCGACGGCGACGGCCTCGTCCGGCCGCTCCCACGACTCCGGGACGAACGTGTGCGCGGCGAGGTTGTAGATCTCGCGCGGCTGCACCTCTCGCAGCAGCTGCTCGACGTCGGCCGCAGAGGTCAGATCGATTCCGCCGCGGTCGACGCCGACGACCTCGTAGCCCTTCGCTTCGAGAAGCTCCCTGAGATACGAGCCGTCCTGCCCGCTGCTGCCGGTGACGATTGCCGGTTTCAGTGCAGCCCCCGCACGTACGTCCACGCGTCGCGCAGGCCGAGCGAGCGCAGCGACAGGACGATCAGCGTGTAGACGACGATCCCGAGGAGCGCTGCGCCGATCGGGGAGACTGCGAGCGACAGCGCGCCGAACGCGAGCGCACTCGCGCCGCCGAGTGCGAGCGACAGCCGGGCCAGGCCGACGAGCGCGATCGCGAGCGTGCGCGGATCGATCGCCCACATCAGCCCGAGCGCGATCACGAGCGTCGAGAGGCCGAGCGCGACCGCGATGCCCGGCATCCCCCACGCCGCGCGGAGCGCAAAGCCGAGCGGCAACATCACGGCGAAGCCGGCGAGCGCGATCGGCACGAGTAGCCGTCTGCGCGCCGCGACGAACACGAGCGGGAACGTGACCACGAAGCCGATCCAGGCGACCATCCACGGCGAGAGGTACACGACGAGCAGCCCGAGGTTGCGCCCGACCTTCCCTGCGTACTGGTCGCCGAGCACGAGGTGGACGATGCGACCGCCGACGAGCGCGAACACGCCCGCCGCGGCGCCGACGAAGGTCAAGCTGACCCACGCGGCGTGCACGACGTGCGCGCCTGCCTCCTCCGCATCGACGCCGCGGCGCGTCAGCGGCGCCGACGAGATGATCCCGAGCGCGAAGCCGGTTGCGCCGACGAGCGTCGAGGCAGCGAGATAGGCGTACGTGAAGCTCGTGACGCTGCCGACGCCGAGGTGCGCGCAGAAGCGAAGCGCGACCAGGTAACACGCCTGCAGCGCCAGCGGGACGGCGGCGCCCTGCAACAGGTTCCAGAGCCGCGACCCGACGACGAGCGGCGCATCGGGCCCCGCGAGCGCGCGGCGACGCAGCAGGGCGACGACCGGGACGGCGAGCGCCACGGCCGCGTTGACCGCGAGCGCCCAGGCGAGCGCGATGATGTGGACCGAGTTCGCCAGCGCCGCGAAGACCGCGAGGCCGACGAGCCCGCTCGTCCCGAAGCCGACGGCGGCGGTCGCATAGCTGTCGAGCGCCGCGAGGACGCTCGCGGCCAGTGCCGCGAGCAGCTGGCCGAAGGCGGCCGGCACGAGGATCACGAGTGCGCGCCCCGCGACGTGCGCGGACGACTCGGGGAGCGCGCCGGTGACGAGCTCACCGAGCGGGCGCGAGAGCAGCCCGACGACGACGCAAACCGGAACTGCGAGCGCGAGGAACGAGATGGCATATGCGCGAGCCTCGCCGCCCAGTCGCCCCTCGGCCGCGGCGCGCGTCAGATCGGGGACGACGACGAGCCGGAACGCCTGCGCCGCGAGCACGAGCAGCGTGTACACGGCGTAGGCCGCGAGGAAGCCGTCCGTCTCCGCCGTGCGGCCGAATTTCTGAGCGAGGAGCGCGCCCGCCCCGGCAGCCGCGAGCGACAACGCCACCTGCGCGAGGCCGGTCACGAGCCCGCTGCGCACCGCACTCCGGGTCGTCAGCAGGCGGCGCACCCGGGACATCCGGCCGATCAAAGCACGAATTTCCCTAACGGCTGGCCGATACCCTGGCCGCGTGAGCGCGCGCGCGGGCGAGATCGCGGCCTGGGGCCCTCGTGTGCAGCGCACGCGCGCGATCGCCGCCGACTGCGCCCGCCGCCTCGAAGCGCTGCCGCCCCTCGCGGTCCTCGGCACGGCGATCGTCATCGAGTGGCTGGCCGTCCTCGGCCTCGCGCTGAAGGTGCACCACAACGGCTGGATCTACTACCAGGGCGGCGATCAGCTCTGGTACTACTCGCTCGGCTGGCTGCTCGGCCACGGCCACCTCTGGCAGACGCCGATCGGCTACCTCTGGTCGTTCATCCTGCTGCCGTTCGCGCGCATCGCCGGCCCGGATGTCGCGTCGGCGCTGCCGGCGATCGTGCTGCTCAACGTGCTCGTGCTGCTGCCCGCGGCGATGCTCGCGCTCTACGGGATCGCGGCGCGGCTCGGTGGCCGGCTCTTCGGCTACTGGACGCTGCTGGTCTGGATCGTCGTGCCGTTCATCGGCATCCTCTACACGGACACCGGCTACCACCAGCGCTACACGGAGGTGATCCTCCCGCAAGGCCTCGGACTGACGGCGATGGCCGACTTCCCGACAATGGTCGCGACGGTCGTCGCACTCTACTTCTGCGCGCGCGTCGTGCTCGACGCGCGGCCGTCGCTGCTCGACGCGGCCGCGGGCGGCCTCGCGTTCGGTGCGGCGATCGGGCTGAAGCCGTCGGTCGCACTCGTGCTGCTCGGGCCGGCGCTCGCATTCTTCGCGCGGCGGCAGTTCGCCGCGCTGGCCTGCTTCGCGGTGAGCCTGTTGCCGGCAGTGCTGACGCTCGCCTTCTGGAAGGCGCGCGGCCTCGGCCAGGTGCCGCTGTTGAGCGCGGAGCCGGCGCACGTGCCGGCCGGCGTCGCGGCGGTTCTGCCGGTCGGCGGGATCAACCTCAACCGCTACACGCACCTGCTCAGCTGGCACGAGCTGTCGAAGAACATCGACCTGCTTCGCGAGCACTTCTGGAGCGGGCACGGCGCCGTCTGGCTCGTGCTCGCCGGGCTGATCGCGATCGGCCTGCGCTCGCGGCCCGCGGCGCTCCTGATCGGCGGCTCCTTCCTCCCGTTCACGATCGTCAAGTCGTCGTACATCGCGTCGATCGAGGACACGAGCCTGTTCCGGATCCTCATCCCGGCGTTCCCGATGTTCGTCCTGGGATTGGCGGCACTGCCGTACCTGCTCCCCGGCACGCGGCGCCGGACACCGGCGTACACGCCCGTCGTCCGCGTCCCCTCGCAACGCGTCCGGCTCGGGCTGCTCGGCGCCGTCGTCCTGCTGACCGCGATCGCCCCGATCGCCGCGACCGCCGCCGCGAAGCGCTCCGGCGGGCCGCCGATCGCCATCCTCAGCAACACGCAGATGCCGGTTCCGGTCGATGTCGACCTGGGCCTGCGCGCGCAGAAGCGGGGCGGACGCGTGCTGTTGACCTGGCGGGAGGTGCACCCGGCGGGCGGTGCGGTCTTCTACCGCGTCTGGCGGCTGCCCGCGAGGGCCGACCGCGGGCTCGCGTGCGGCACTCCGCGCGGCGCCGTCTACTGCACGCTGACGACGAACGAGGTCGGGCTCACGCGTCAGGGCGCCCGCTACGACACGCCGCCGCGCGGCACGTGGGTGTACCGCGTCGGGGTCGCCGCGAACTGGCTCGACGACCCCGCCCAGGGCGACGTCTACTTCGCGAGCGAGCCGGTCGTCGTCCGCGTCCCGTAGTCGATTTCCTCTTCGAGCAGCGCGAGCCGCTGCGCGAGCAACGTGTTCTGGTCCGACAACCGCGAGATGACCGTCGAGTAGTGCAGGAGCACGGCGAGGATGAACAGGATCCCCACCGCGAACAGCACCGCCGGCGGATAGCTGCGAATCCCGACCCAGCGCGCGATCGTGTTCAGGCCGTCGCGCCACGCGCACAGCACTGCGAGGACGACACCCGTGAGCAGCCAGAGCAGCGCATAGCGCTCGCGCAGGCGGCGCGAGCGGATCAGTTCGAGGACGACCGCGACGAGCGCCAGCGAGGCGATCGTGCCGATGATCGAGACGGCGAGTGGTGTCATGACGTGCCCTCCTCGGGAAGGACGTTGCGGCGGAACAGGCCGACGAAGATCGCGAGCAGCACCTTGACCATGTAGTAGACGGAGCGCAGCGCGGTGATCGACGACCGGCCGGCGGCACGCTCCCGCATCGAGACCGGCACCTCGATCGAGCGCAGCCGGTGCCGCGACACCATCACCGCCGCCTCGACTTCGGGATAGTCATGTGGGTAGTCGCGCGCGAACAGCTCGATCGCGCGGCGATTCAGCGCCTGGAAGCCGGAGGTCGTGTCGGTGACGCGGCGGCCGACGATCCGCGACACGACCCACGCGAGGAGCCGGATGCCCACGCGCCGCGACCGCGACGAGCGGTAGCCGTCGCCCTCGGCGGCGAAGCGCGAGCCGACGGCGATGTCGGCCTCACCGGCGAGCACCGGTGCGAGCACGATGTCGAGCTGCGAGGGATCGTGCTGGCCGTCGCCGTCGACGCGGACGACGACGTCGTAGCCGTGCTCGAACGCGTAGCGGAAGCCGGTCTGCACGGCGCCACCGATGCCGAGGTTGAACGGCAGCCGCAGCACGCGCGCGCCCGCGGCCCGTGCCGCCTCGGCCGTCCGGTCGTAGGAGCCGTCGTCGATCACGACGACGTCGAGCTCCGGATCGAACGCGCGAATCTCGCCGACGACGCGACCGACGTTCTGCTCCTCGTTGAACGCGGGCACGAGGGCGACGCGACGCATCGGGATCAGGGTAACGCCCGGATCAGCCGGAGATACCCGGCCGTCAGCGCTCCCGCGACGCGCGCGGGCAGCGCGGGCATGAAGGGCGAGTCGAAACGCGTCGCGAACGACGGCTGCAGGTCGCGGTCCGAGCAGCGACGCAATGACTGTACGTGCCGCCGGTGCACGCGGATCTCACGTCGCAGCTCGACGACCGAGCCGTATGCGCGTAGCTTCTCGTCGAGCCACCCCTGCAGCGCCGCGACCGCGACGACGCCGAGCTCGAAGACGACGAGCAGCGGCGCCAGCACGACGAGCGTGCGCGCCTCGTAGTTCGAGAGCACTGCGATCAGGCGGTTCCGCTCGAGGAAGAACATCTTGCGCTCGCGCCGCCCGAACTCGTAGCCGTGCCGGACGGCGGCATCGGGCACGTAGACGACGCGCTTGCCGGCGATGCGCGCGCGCCAGCCGAGGTCGGCGTCGTCGTAGTAGAGGAAGAACGCGCGCATGAAGCCGCCGAGCTCGAGGAACGCGTCGCGCCGGAAGAGCGTGCAGGCTCCGGAGACGACGATCACCTCGCGCGGCGCGCCGTGCTCGCGCGGGCGACCGAACGCGCCGGCCGGCGAGATGCCGGTCGGATGGAGCGGGTTGTCGCCCGCCTGCGTCGTCAGGCCGTCCTCCGAGACGATCTGCGGGCCGGCGATCGCGGCGTCGGCTGCAAGCAGCTGCTCGAGGCAGTCCGGCTCGGCGCGGGCATCGGGGTTGAGCGTCAGCACGAAGTCGGCGTCGGTGTGCTCGACGGCGAAGTTGACGGCGTTCGGATAGCCAAGGTTGACGTCGGGCGCGATCACGCGCACCTCGGGCGCGTCGTCGAGCGGCGGCAGCGTCGCGCCCGGCTTGTTGTCGACGAGCAGGATCTCGTCGGGCGGCCGCGTCTGCGCGCGCAGCGAGTCGATCGCGCCGCGCACCACCGCCGGATCCTCGTCGTACGTGACGACGATCCCGGCGACGCGGACGCTCAGTACGCGCCCCTCCGCGCGAGCACCGCCGGGAGGGTCTTCGCGAGGATCGAGATGTCGAGCCAGATCGACCAGTTCTCGAGGTAGTAGAAGTCGAGCCGGACGAGGTCGTCGAAGGTCAGCTCGATGCGGCCCGACACCTGCCAGAGGCCGGTCATGCCCGGCAGGACGAGATAGCGCTTGCGGTGCCACTCCTCGAGCTGCACGAAGTCGCGCAGCGGCAGCGGCCGCGGGCCGACGAGCGACATCTCGCCGCGCAGGACGTTCAGCACCTGCGGCAGCTCGTCGAGCGAGTAGCGGCGGAGGATCTTGCCCACCGACGTCACGCGCGGGTCGTCCTTGATCTTGAACAGCGGCCCCGACGCCTCGTTCGACTCCTCGAGCGCCGCCTGGCGGTCGGCGGCGTTCGTGTACATCGAGCGGAACTTGAACATCCCGAACTCGCGCTCGCCGAGCCCGACGCGGCGGTCGCGATAGAACACCGGCCCGGGTGAGTCGATCTTCACGGCCAGCGCGATCAACGCCCAGATCGGCGTGCCGAGCAGGATCAGCAGCGAGCTGACGACGATGTCGAACGTCCGCTTCGCGAGCCAGTCGAGCCCGGCGAAGACCGGCGGACGCAGCTCGAACAGCGGCACGCCCTGGCCGGCGACGTACTCGGCGCGCTGCGTCAGCAGTTCCGTCGTCGTCGGTGCGATCTGCACGCGCACGCCGCGGGTGTGCGCCTCGTCGACGAGCTCGAGCAGCGTGCGGTCGTCGAGGTCGACGCCGCTGACGATCAGCTCGTCGGGGTGGAGCTCCTGGAGCACGTGCGGCAGGTCGTCGACGCTGCCCACCACCTTGAGCAGCGGATCCTCCGCTCCGTCCCGCGTCAGCGCGCCGAGGAACTCGTAGTCGATGCCGCTGCGGCCGAGCCCGAGAGCGCGGCGCAGGTCGACGAGCCGATCGTTGTCGCCGAGCAGCAGCGCACGCCGGCGGACGCCGGCGAGCCGCCACACGTCCCGGGTCAGCACCTCGTAGCTCGCACGCAGCCCGCCGATCACGACGACGGCGAGCACGAACGCGGTCGCGTAGAGGCCGAACGTCGTGTGGTGGTAGCCCGTGCCGATCGCGAAGGCGAGCGTGATCACGAGCACGAGGAGCAGCGAGGAGACGACGCGTCCCGCGCCTGCGCGCGCCTCGCGTGCGGCGTACAGGCCGTTGTGCCAGAAGACGAGCACGGTGATCACCGAGAGGAACGGCAGCCAGTCCTGCTCGGCGCTCCACGGCAGGCCCCAGAGAATCGGCCGCTCGCCGTAGTAGAGCTCGCGGAGGACGAGCGCGAGATAGAGCGCGACTGCGAGACCGCCGACGTCGATCGCCGCGAGCGCCAGGACACTGGCGAGACGGCGGACGAGAGCGCGGAGCTGGAGCGACGACGGAAGGACGCGCGCCCGGCGGATGTCGCCGGTGTCGTCCCTCGTTGCGGCGACGAGGGGCTTGGTGGCCACGGGAGGTCGAAGTGTACTCGGCTAGGCTTGCGATTCCGTGCGCCCGCGCCGCGCCGTTCTCCTCCTCGTCCTCGTTACGGCGCTCCCGCGCCTCGCTGCACTGCTCCACGAGCGCGAGCGCATCGTCCTCTTCAACGTCGACAAGGGCGACGTCTTCGCGCGGACCTTCCTCGCGAACGGGACGTACGGCTTCATCCCGGGTCATCCGTCGGCGTACACGCAGCCGCTCTACGGCTGGTTCCTCGTCCCCCTGTACTGGATCTTCGGCCGCCACTGGGAGGTGGTGGGCCTCGCGCAGATCGCGGTCGCATGCGCGACGACGCTGATCGTCTGGCAGATCGGGCGGCGCTGGCTCACGCCTGCGGCCGGGCTGCTCGCCGGCGTGCTCGTCGCGATCCATCCGTACCTCGTCTGGCACGACGTCCACATGAACCGGGAGATCCTCGACCACTTCCTCGCGGCGGCGACGGTCTTCCTCACCCTGCTCGCGGCGGAGCGCTTCACGCCGGCGCGCGGGGTCGCGTTCGGCGCCGTCCTCGGCCTCGGGATCCTCGGGAACGTTCGGCTCGAGGCCCTGCCGATCCTGCTGCTCGCGTACCTGCTCCTGCGCGGCCGCCGCGAGCTGCTCGCCGGCGTCGCAGTTCTCGGAGCCGCTGCCGTCGTCGTCATGCCGTGGGTGATCCGCAACCGCGCCGATGTCGGCTGCTGGGCGGTGACGACCGACGCGCGCGCGTTGTGGAAGGCGAACAACGTCAACACGTACGCCACGTTGAAGAGCGGCCAGTGGATCGACCACGTCCCGCAGCCGAAATCGTTCCCGCCGACGCCGCAGGACGTCTACGAGCACTGGCTCGCGACGGGCCGCGTGACGCCGTACGACGAGTGCGCGCAGATGACGATGTTCCAGGACGAGGTGATCTCGTTCTGGGTGCACCATCCGGGCGAGAAGGCGCGGCTCGTCCCGCTCGATGCGCAGTGGCTGTGGCAGCCCTCCGTCGTCGAGGTCACCGACCGGCCGGGCCAGGGCACGTGGATCGACACGATGCGCTCGCTCGCCGAGCCGGTCTACATGATCCCGCTCTACGTCCTCGGCGCGGTCGGCCTGTTCCTGGTGCCGACGTGGTTCGCGTCCCTCGCCGTGCTGCTGCTCGGCTACCAGACGCTCACCGCGGCGCTGTTCGTCGGCGAGACGCGCTACCGCGTGCCGTGGGACTTCGTGATCGCCCTGCTCGCGTCGAGTGCGCTCCTGCGCGTGCCGAGGACGCGCAGCGAGATGGCGAGCGTGGCGCGCCGGCTCGCGTCGAGCAGGTCGTAGTCGTGGAAGTACGCGTGGACGTACCGCGGTAGCGCGGGCGTCAGCACGACGCGCGCGAGCTGTCCCAACGAGTGCGTCGTCGGCAGCACGCCCGGCGCCGGCTCCCCGCCGCGCGGCGTGCAGTCGACCATCCCGAGCTCGGCGACAGCCTCGCGTACCGCGTCGTCGCTGTACCAGCCCCCGCCGCAGAACCAGCGCGGCACGAGGCCGTTGTCACGCATCCACTCGTAATCGCTGCGCACGCGCGCGCCGGGATCGCCGCCGGTCGGCCGCGCGTGCGTGGGGCTCGTCCAGTGCGTGTGGAGGCCGAGGAGATCGAGCGTGCGCGCGCGGGCGAGCCACGGCTCCGCCTGCTCGCCGTACGCCCGATCGGGCGGCCGGATGAGGGCGATCACGTCGCGCCGGCGCCGGATCGCAGCGAACCGCCGCCAGCTTTCGTCGTCGAGCGGCCGCTCCAGGTGGCAGGAGACGACGGCGCCGCTAGGCACACTGGTTTCCGGCATGTGCGGGATCTGCGGACTCTATTCGCCGTCGAGCCCGCCGCAGGCGGCGCTCGTGGACGCGATGCGCGCACGGATCGCGCACCGCGGGCCCGACGAGGGATCGTCCGAATCGCTCGGCGCGTGCGTGCTCGGGACGCAGCGGCTGCAGGTGATCGACCCGGAGCTCGGCTGGCAGCCGGTCGCGAACGAGACGGGCGACGTCGTCGCCGTCTTCAACGGCGAGCTCTACAACTTCCAGGCGCTGCGCGAGACGCTCGCCGGGCACGAGGTGCGCGGCCGCGGCGACACGCCGGTCATCCCCCACCTCTACGAGGAGCACGGCGTCGACTTCGTCGGGCTGCTCGACGGGATGTTCGCGCTCGCGCTGTGGGACCGCCCGCGCGGCCGGCTCGTGCTCGCCCGCGACCGCCTCGGCAAGAAGCCGCTCGTCTGGTCCCGCCTCGCCGACGGCACCTTCGCGTTCGCGTCCGAGCTGAAGGCATTTCACGCGCTGCCCGGCTTTCACGCCGAGCCCGATCTCGCCGCGCTCGACGCCTATCTCGCGCTGCAGTACGTCCCGGGCACCCGGACGGGCGTGCGAGGCGTGCACCGGATCGGCCCCGGGACGACGCTCGTCGTCGAGGGCGGCGCGCAGACCGAGATTCCGTACTGGGAGCCGGCGCCGGTCGACGAGGCGCTGACCGACGACGACTGGCTCGCGCGCGTGCGCGACGAGGTGTCGGCCGCCGTGCGGAAGCGGCTCGTCGCGGACGTCCCGCTCGGCGCGCTCCTCTCGGGCGGCATCGACTCGGCGATCGTCGTCGCGCAGATGGCGCAGGCGGGTGCAGAGCCGGTGCGGACGTTCACCGTCGGCTTCGAGGACGAGCGCTACGACGAGCGCCGGTATGCGCGGGCGGTGGCCGAGCGCTGGTCGACACGGCACGAGGAGATCGTGCTCGAGCCGGACGCCGCGGCGACCCTGCCGCGGCTCGCCGCGGCCTTCGACGAGCCGCTCGGCGACGAGGCGGCGCTGCCGCTCTTCCTGATCTGCGAGGCGGCGCGGCAACAGGTGACCGTCGCGCTCGTCGGCGACGGCGGCGACGAGTCGTTCGGCGGCTACGAGCGCTATGCCGCGATGGGCCTCGCCGACCGCGTGCCGCGGACGGCTGCCGCCGCGGGCGCGCGCCTGCTCCGCGCGCTCCCCGCGCGCGAGCGGCGCTCGACCGGGTTCCGCGCCCGCCGCTTCCTCGAGGCGGCGGCGACCCCGCGCGGCGAGCGCTACGGCCGCCTGATGCAGGTCTTCTCCCTCACCGAGCGGTCGGCGCTCTGGACGGCCGAGGCGCGCGCCGAGATCGGCACGCTCACGTCGGCAGGCTTCCTGCTCGGGACGCCGCCGCGCCCGGGCGTCGCCGGCCTGCAGCTGCTCGACGTCGCCACCTACCTGCCGGGCGACCTGCTGCCGAAGTCCGACATCGCGTCGATGGCGCATTCGCTCGAGCTGCGCTCGCCGTTCCTCGACCATCGCGTGGTCGAGCTCGGCGTCGCGTTGCCCGACCGGTTGAAGCGCGGCAAGGTCGCGCTCCGCCGCGCGTTCGCCGACGACCTGCCGCCGCTCGTCGCAGCGCGCGGCAAGGCCGGCTTCGGCGTGCCGCTCGCGGCGTGGTTCCGCGGCGAGCTGCGCGACGTCGCGGGCGATCTGCTCCTGCACTCGGACCGCGCCTGGTTCGAGCGCGGCGCCGTCGAGCGCCTGCTCGACGAACACTCCGCCGGCCGCGCCGACCACGGCCACCGGCTGTGGACGCTCGTCATGCTGGAGCTCTGGCAGCGCGCGCACGTCGACGCGCGCGCGGTCGCCGCCGCGTGACGCGCCGCGTCGCGTACCCGGTCGTCGCCGCGCTGTGCGCCCTGCCGCGGCTGGGGGTGCTGCTGCACGAGCGGGACGCGATCGCAAGCGGTGCGGAGAAGAGCGCGACGTTCGCGCAGGTCTTCGTCGAGAACGGGACGTTCGGCTTTTTGCCCGGCCAGCCGTCGGCGTACACGCAGCCGCTCTACGGCTGGTTCCTGATCCCGGTGGAGTGGGCGTTCGGCCGGCAAGGCTGGCTCGGCATCGGCCTCGCGCAGATCGTCGTCGCCGTCGCGGTTGCCCTGCTCGTCTACGAGATCGGCGTCCGCTTCCTCGCCCCGCGCTGGGCCGTCCTTGCGGCGGCGATCGCGACGCTGCAGCCGTACCTCGTCTGGCACGACGTGCACATCAACCGCGAGATCGTCGACCAGCTCTGCGCCGCGGCGCTCGTCCTGCTGACGCTGCTGGTCGTCGAGCGGCCGACGCGGACGCGGGCGGCGCTGCTCGGCGTCGTCACCGGCCTCGCGCTGCTCGGCAACACGCGACTCGTCGCGATTCCGCTCGTCATCGCGGTGTTCGTGCTCGCCGCGCGACGGACGCGCGCCGCCGCCGTCGCGGCAGCGCTCGTGCTCGCAGGCGCCGCGGTGGCGGTCGCTCCCTGGGTCGTCCGCAACAAGGTGAACGTCGGCTGCTGGGCGATCACGACCGACGGCCGCGCCTTCTGGAAGGCGAACAACTCGCAGACGTACGACCTGCTGTCGTCCGGCAAGTGGATCGACGATGTCGCGAAGACGTCCCCGCGGCCGCCGGAGCCGGCGCACCTGACACCGGAGGAGGCGCGCGGGATCTACGACCGCACGCAGGGCCGGAAGGTGCTGCACCCCGACGAATGCACGGAGATGGACTTCTACACGCGCCTCGCCGAGCGGTACATCCGCCACCATCCCGGCGCGAAGCTGAAGCTCGCGGCGCTGTCGGAGCAGCTGCTCTGGCAGCCGAACGTGATCGAGACGGGCTCGTCATCCGGCGGCGTGGGCAAGCAGATCGTCGAGCCGGCGTGGATGTGGACGCTGTACGCGCTCGCAGCGGTCGGCCTCTTCGTCGTGCCGCGGCTCTTTCTCGCACTCGCGATCGCGCTGTTCGCGTACCAGAGCTTCTGGGCCGCGCTGTTCGTCGGCGCGACGCGCTACCGGATCGCCTTCGACTTCCTGCTCGCACTGCTCGCGACCGCTGCGGTGGCGCGGCTGTGGGAACGGCGGCGCGCGTGAAGGTCGCGCACGTCCACAAGATGCGCGGCATCGGCGGCTCGGAGCGCCATCTGCTGACGCTCCTGCCGGCCCTGGCCGAGCGCGGGCTCGACGTCGTCTTCGTCGGCCTCGACGACCCCGACTGGGACCCGTCGGACTTCTACGACGCGCTCCGGGTGCCCGCCGTCCGGCTGCGCTCGGACGCGCTCGTCCTGCCGCGGCTGCTCCGCTCGCTCCGGGCCGACGTCGTGCACACCCATCTCGTCCACGCCGACGTGTTCGGCGGCGTTGCCGCCCGCGTCCGCGGTGCGCAGCTCGTGTCGACGAAGCACAACGACGATCCGTTCCGCCTCGGTCCGTTCCGCCACGTCGAGCGCGGTGTCGCGCGGCTCGCCGACCGGATCGTCGCAATCACCGACTCGCTCCGCCGCTTCACGGTCGACCAGGTCGGCGTGCCCGCGGCGAAGGTCGAGACGATCCACTACGGCCTCGACGGGCTGCCGGCCGCGTGGGGCGAGAATCCGCCGGACGGCGTGCCGCGAGACGCGCGGATCGTCCTCTCGACCGCGCGCCTCGTCGCCCAGAAGGGCGTCGACCAGGCCGTGCGGGCACTCGCCGGCCTACCCAGTGACACCGTGCTCGTCGTCCTCGGCGAAGGCCCCGAGCGCGCGAGCTTCGAGCGGCTGGCCCGCGAGCTCGGCGTCGGCGAGCGGGTGTTCCTGGCCGGACGCGTGCCGGACGTCGCCGCCTGGCTGCGCCGCGCGGCCGTCTACGTGCAGCCGTCGCGCTGGGAAGGGTTCGGGCTCTCGGTGCTCGAGGCCATGCACGCCTCGCTGCCCGTCGTCGCCAGCCGCGTCGGCTCACTGCCGGAGCTCGTCGTCGACGGCGAGACAGGCCTGCTCGTTCCCGCCGACGACCCTGCCGCCCTCGCCCGCGCGATCGGCGACGCGCTCGACCGGCCGGAGCTCGGGACCGCCGGCCGCGAGCGCGCGCGCAGCGAGTTCTCGGTCGCGCGCATGGCGGACCGCACCGCCGACCTCTACGCACGGCTGTGACGACGGAGAAGTACACGGGCTCGGCCGAGCGGTGGTCGCGCGAGCAATACGCCGACTCGGCGACATACCTGCGGCGGCGCGCCGAGCTGATCGCGCCGGGGCTCGAGCGCGGCGCGACGATCCTCGACCTCGCGTGCGGCGACGGCGGGCTCGCCGCGTTCCTGCCGGAATTCGACTACCGCGGCGTCGACCTGAACGAGGCGATGGTCGCGGCCGCGCGGCGGAACGGCGTGCAGGCCGAGATCGGCGATCTCAACGAGTACGTTCCGCCGGCGCCGGTCGCTGCGACGACCGTCTTCCGCGCGATCTACTACGCGCGCGACCGCCGCGCGTTCTTCCGGCACGTCGCCTCGTACACGCGGCGAAAGCTCGTCTTCGACCTCAACCCGCGCCAGTACGACGTCGACGAGATGCTCGCGGATCTCGCCGCCGCCGGGTTCTCCGACGTGACCCTGCGGCCGTTCTTCGTGCCGCAGCGCGTGCAGCTCCCCGCCCCGGCCGTCGTGCTCGCGCGGGCGCTCGAGCGCACCGGCCCGCTCGCACGCGCGATCCTGCGCGCGCGCTTCACCTACATCGTCGCGGCGAGCGCGCCTTCGTAGAGCAGCTCGGTGCGCTCGGTGCAGGCGCTCTGCAGGAACCGGGAGAGCGCACGCCGTCGGCCGGCCTCGCCCATCGCCCGCGCAAGCTCGAGGTCGCCGGCAACGCGGACGATCGCATCGCGGAGCGGCGCCGCCTCGCCGGCGGGCACGAGGACTCCGGTCTCGCCGTCGCGCACGAGCTCGCCGAGCCCGCCGATCTCCGCTGCGATCACCGGACGCGCGCGCTCCATCGCCTCGAGCGCGACCATGCCGAAGCCCTCCCCCATCGACGGCACGACCACCACCGCGGCGCTCTCGATCGCCGTCTGGATCGGCGTCACGTGCCCGAGGAAGTGGACGGCGTCGTCGATGCCGAGCTCGAGCGCGAGCGCCTTCAACGCCGGCTCGAGCGGCCCGCGGCCCGCGATCTGCAGCTCGAGCGACGGCAGCTGCCGCCGCGCCTCCGCGAACGCCCGCAGTAGCACGATGTGGCCCTTGATCGGAATCAACCGGCCGACGCAGAGCAGGCGGGGCACCGTGTCGGCGTACGCCGCCGGCGCGCCGTCCGGCTCGATCCCGTAGTGGACGATCTCGAAGCTCTCGCGGTCGAAGCCCTCGACGTCCGCAAGGTAGCGGGCAAGGCCGCGGGAGATCGCGATATGGACGTGCGCAAGGCTCGCCACCGCGCGGTCGGCGACGCCGAAGTACGGCGCCTCGCGGAACTCGTTGAAACCGTGCTTCGTCGTGAACCGGACCGGCACCCGCGCCACCGCACCGGCGAGGAGCGCGTACCACTCCGCGTGCACGAGGTGCGTGTGCAGCAACGCCGGCCGCATCCGCAGCAGGTACGCGACGAGGCGGACGAACGCGATCGGGTCGACGTCGGCGCGCAGCGGGATCGCGTCGAGCGGCACGCCGCGCGCCTCGAGCTCGCGCGCGAAGTCCCACGCGCCGGGCTCGTGCTCGTGCAGCATCAGCATCCGGATGTCCCAGCCGCGCTCACGCAGCCCGGGCAGCAGCGACAGCAGGTGCGCCTCCGAGCCGGAGATGCCGGCCACCTTCTGCAGGTGGAGGATCGGGCCTTCCTTCATCGGGCGGTCACGGTAGCCAGCAGCCCGTCGGCCCAGTGCTCGACCGAGTGCCGCCGCGCGACGAGCTCGCGCAGCTCGGGCCGCCGCCGCGGATCGAGCGTGCGCAGCTGCTCCGCGAGGCCGTCGACGTCGTCGCGGTCGAACCGGAGCTCGGGCGGCAGCAGGTCGTCGAACACCGGGTTCGACGCGAGCACCGGCAGGCACGACGCAGCGGCCTCGTAGACGACCTTGTCGGGTGCGCCGGCGCGCATGTTGTTGACGAGCACGTGACTCTGCGCGAAGAGCGCCGGCACCTCTGCGCGGGGCACCGGGCCGCCGAGGTCGGCGGCGGGGAACGCGCGCTGAAGCTCGCGCCGGTAGGACTCGAATGTCTCGTCGGAGCCGTGCGCCTCGACGTGCACGCCGGCCTGCGCCGCCGCGCGGAGGATCGTCTCGAGCCCTTTCGCCGGGGAGTAGCGCCCGAGCACGAGCGCGCGCAGCGGCGAGTCCGGCGCATCGGTGCACGCGAACTCGCCCAGGTCGATCCCGTGGCCGAGCGCGTGCACCTTGCGCGAGCGCAGCGGGAACGACCGCTCGTCGACCGACGCGACCGCGGTGCAGACGCGCTCGGCGGCGCGCACGACGGCATGGGCCTTCCAGTGCGTGTACCAGAGGACGAGTGGAATCCCGAGCGGGCGGACGAACGGTGCGGCGAGGACGGCGTAGAGCGGCACCATGTGCGCGACGACGCCGTCGCAGCGGAGCTCACGGGCGAGTGCCGCCACGAACTTGGCGCCGCGCTGCGCCTGCGTCGCGGCGCCGAACTGGTGCACGCGCACACCGTCTAGCTCGATCGCAGCGGAGTCGCAGAGGACGACGAGCTCGTCGACGCGGGCCGCCAGCGCGCGGACCATCGGCACCGTCGCCGCGAGAACGGGATCGCCTGGATCGAGCTTCTGCGTGCAGAAGACGAGCTTGCGCATCAGAAGAAGTCGAGGTCGCCAAGCGTGAAGTGCCAGGCGTCGCGGCGCTTCGGCAGCTCGGGCGCGTCGTCGGTCAGCCGCTTGCCGATGAAGCGAATCGAGCGCGGCGTCGGCACGAAGCCGGCGGCGAGGAAGCGCCGCTCCTCACCCGGATTGACCATGGCGACCGCAATGTCAGCCTCGACGTGGCGCAGGGCCGCGTTGAGCCCGCGCCCGTGCTCGCAGACGACGGCCGAGGAGAGGCCGTGCCAGAGCGCGTGCGTGACGACGACGCCGCCCGCCTGCGCATAGAGCCGTGGCGACTCGGCGTAGCGCCAGTGAAGGTATTCGCCGTCTCTGACGAGGTGGTGCGCCGGCAGGTCGCGTGCCGCAAGCTCGATCTGCGTCGGTTCGACCCGCCCTTCACGACGGCGGCGGAGCCGCTTCGGCCGCACCCAGATGCGCAGCGAGGTCACGTCCTCCCACCCGAGCCGCCCGACGAGGATCGGCCCGGCCATCGGATTCGTGAAGCCGAGCGCCCAGCGCGATCCCGCGGCGGCCGCCTCCTGCTCGTTGTGCAGCTCGAGCGTCGAGAACACGCCTCGACCGCGTGCCGCCGGCGTCGTGACGGCGTGCACGGCGAAGGCGTTCGTGCCGTTGTCCATGCGCGCGAAGTGCATCGAGAGCGCGCCGAGCGCCGTTCCGTCGTCGTCGCGCGCGGCATTGAGCACGCGCGGGCCGGCGGGATTGCGATCGAACCACCAGTCGAACTCGGCGGCGCTCATCGCCGACCCGTACGTCTCCTGCATCAGCGCGAGGAACTCGCCGCGCTCCGCAGCTTGGACAATCACTCCCGCCCCCGGCGCCGGCAAAGCCGGCGCCCCCGCTCTTTGGTGAGCTCCGTCGAGCCTACGCTCACTTCGAGCTTGTACCCAGCGCAGCGTTGAAGACGCGCCGCGCGCGTGTGCCCGTGACCGTGTCCTTCACCGAGATCAGGTCGCACGCGCCGGCGAGCACCAGCTCGAACGTGCGCGGCGAGTACGGCTCGACGTTGTAGCGTCGCAGCTCGAGCGGGTCGCTCGCGGGCGAGTTCGCCCCCGACACCGCGGTGAACGCGACGTCGTAGCCGGCCTGCCGCACGAGGCTGAGGTGCACCTGCTTGTAGTGCGCCTCGGATCCCTTCACGTACGAGAACGCGCGCACCGTCCGGCCGAGCTTGTCCTCGAGCCGCAGCTTCGAGATCGTGATCTCCCGCGCGGCCTCGTCCAGCTCGAGGTCGGCCAGCGGGCGGTGGCTGATCCCGTGCGACTCGATGCGTACGCCGAGCCGCTCGAGCTCGGCCAGCTCCTCCCAGTCGACGGTCGGATTGAGCACGCCGTGCGACGCGAGATGCTCCTCGTGCGGCAGCGGCTGGCGGTCGCCGACGAAAGCGATCGGCACGAACTGCACCGCGGGATAGCCGTGCCGGTGGAGCACCGGCGCTGCGTTGACGAGATTGTCGCGGTAGCCGTCGTCGAACGTGATCAGGACGGCGCCCGGCGGCAGCGGCGCGCGCGCGACGTAGTGGTCGAGCACCGCGTCGAGATCGACGACCGTATAGCCCAGCTCTTTCAGCTGCGCCATCTGCTCGTCGAACAGGCCGGTCGGCATCGACATCCGGTTGTTCGGAAGATCGTTGACCTTGTGGTACATCAGCACGCGCAGCGACCGGTCGTCGCCGTTGACGGCGCCGATTCCGTTCGCGGTCTCGCCGATCGCGCGGTACACCGAGTTCTTCAGCAGCTGCTTGATCTGCTCGCGCATCCCGCGCCCAGCTTAGAACGTGCGCTTGTAGAGTCGCCGGAGTGGACGAGGCCGCCGTCGAGCGGTTGCTGGCCGAGCAGCGCCGCTATTACGGCGCGCGTGCGCCCGAGTACGACGACTGGTGGTACCGCCGCGGCCGCTACGCCGTCGATGCGGCAGCCGCACGCGTCTGGTTCGCGGACGTCGCCGAGCTCGAGCACGCGCTCGACCGGTTCAAGCCGCGTGGCGACGTGCTCGAGCTCGCCGCCGGCACCGGGACGTGGACGCGCCGGCTCCTGCGCCACGCCGACCGGGTGACGGCGGTCGACGCAGTGCCCGAGGTCCTGGAGCTGAACCGTGCGAAGACGGGTGACGCGGCGGAGTACGTCGTCGCCGACGTCTTCGCGTGGGAGCCGCCGCGCGCGTTCGACGCCTGCGTCTTCGGCTTCTGGCTCTCGCACGTCCCGAGTGCCCGTTTCGCGGCGTTCTGGGCGCTCCTCGAGCGTGCCGTGAAGCCCGACGGCCGCGTCTTTCTCGTCGACAACGCACGCCTCGGCGACCGGCGCCACCTCGTCAGCGCGGGCGGCGAGGTGGCGCGCCGGAACGTTGCCGACGGCCGCGAGTTCGACATCATCAAGCGGTTCTGGGCGCCGGCGCAGCTCGAGCGGGAGGTTGCCGCACTCGGCTGGCAGCTCGAGGCCGAGACGACGGCGCACGGCCACTTCATCTTCGCGTCCGGCCGTCGCTCTACCTGAGGTGCTCGTCGAGAATCGACGCATAGCGTGCCGAGAGAATGCGCCAGTCACGTTGCGCGCCCGCCCCGGCTGCGGCCGCGGCGAGGCGTGCGCGCAGCGCGCCGTCCCGCGCGAGCGACACCACCGCGTCGACGAAGTCCGCCGGCTGATCGACGAGCAGGCCGGCGCCGGCCTCCTTGACGTCGGAGACCGAGCGGTAGTCGTAGCCGACGACGGGCACGCCCGCCGCGAGATACTCGGCGGTCTTGACACGGCGGACGCCGTCGTCGGGACGGCGCGGATAGAGCGCGACGTCGGCGGCCGCGATGTGCGCGAACGACTCGTTGCGGTGCAGGCGGCCGAGCAGGACGACGTCGCCGCGCCCGCGAAGCCGCTCGCGGGCGCGCGGGCTCGCGTGGCCGATGAGCCAGAGCCGCGCGCCCGGCGCGCGCGCGGCAACCTGATCCCACAGCTCGAGCAGGTGCGTCACGTCGTAGAGCGGATTGTCGCCGCCGCGGTCGCCCGGCAGGAGCAGGAACGCCGACACGAAGACCGCGACGAAGTCTCCCTCGCGGCGTCGCGTGCGGCGGATCGCCTCGACGCGACCCGCATCGAGGCGGTCGAGCGGCGCCCCCTGCGGGACGACGTGCCACGGCTGATCGACGCCGAGCGCCTCGAGCCGGTGCCCGGTGTACTCGTCGGTGACGACGTACGCCGCGACGTTCGCACTGCGGAGGAGCTCGGCATCGCGTTCGAATTGCGGATCGTCGACGTCGACCACGCACGGGACACGCAGATGCGGCAGCTGGCGGAGGTCGGTGACGAACGCACCGCCGTACACCGCGGACGCGCGGGCAAGGAGCGGCGGCTCGACGGCGAAGCGGACGCGCTTCCACGCCCGCTCGGCGGCGGCGCGGGCGACGCGCGGCCTTGGGAAGCGGACGAGGTACGCGTCGACGCGTGAGAGCCGCGGCAGGAGCTCGTCGTAACGCGGGTTGTTGTGCCCGCGATACCACGTGTGGAAATAGAACACCTGCGATCCATGGCCACCGCGCGCGAGCGCGTGAAGTCTCCGCTCCGGCATCGCTATGCCTCGACGACGCTCCGGACGAGCGCGTCGAGCCTGGCCGCGTACTGCGCCGGCGTCACGCCCCACTCCTCGCCGGTCCGCCGCGCCGCGGCGCCGAGGCGCCAGGCGAGGCCGCGGTCGGAGAGCAGCGCCACGAGCGCGTCCGCCAGCTCGACGGCGCTGTCGGGATCGATGAGCAGCCCGTTCTGCTCGTGGTGCACGACGTCCGGGATCCCGGCACGGTTGCCGCCGACGATCGCCCGCCCGCGGCACGCCGCCTCGAGCGCGACGCGCGGCAAGCCCTCCGACCGCGAGGGCAGGCAGACGAGCCACGCGTCGTCCATCGCCGTCGCAACCTGCTCCGAGGACAGCCGCCGCGACCATTCGCATTGCGGGCCGACGAGCGCGTCTGCGCGGTCGCGCATCGTGCCGTCACCGACGATGTGCAGCACCGCATCCGGTACGCGGGGTGCAGCGAGACGCCACGCCTCGGCGAGCGTGTCGAACGCCTTGTACCGCTCGAGGACACCGACGAAGACGGCGCGCGGGTGCTCGGGCAGCGGCACCGGCGGCCGCTCGAGGAACGCCTGTGCGTCGACATACGACGGGAAGATGGCCGCCGGCTCGACGCCGAGCGCCCGCACGAGGCCGGTCGTCTGCGTCGACACGGTGCGCACCGCGTCGGCACCGCGCACGGCGGGAGCGGCGAGCGCGTCGTTCACGGGGTTGAGCAGCCGCCGCAGCGGCGAGCCGTAGAGCCGCGTCGCCTCGTGCCAGTCGCCCTGCACGTCGAGGATCACCTTCGTTTTCGAGCCGGCGAACCGCCGCGCGACGAGGAACGCAACGGTCTCGTGAATCCCCTGCACGAGCGCTGCGTCGGGCCGGAAGTCGCGCAGCTGCCGGACGATCCGCAGCGGCAGGAGCGCGTAGAAGAGCGGCCCGTCGAGCACCGGCAAGCGCCCGACGAGCCGGAAGCGCTCGTCGCGCGTCGGTGACCCGGGTGCCGCCGCGGCGAGCACGCGATGGTCGACGACGGTCCCGACGGCATCCCATTTCCGCTTCTGCGCACCCTCGAGCGGCAACCGGAAACGCTCGCGGGAGACGAACAGCACCTTCGGCTTCATCCGCCGGCCGCCTCCAGCACGCGCTCGGCCCAGTGCCCGGCCGAGTGCTCCGCGTCGACCAGCGCGCGGAGGTCGCGGCCGGCGCCGCCGGCGTAGTCCCGGATCTTCTCCGCGAGCGACGAGGGGTAGTCGCCGTGGAAGCGGAGGCCGTCGGGGAGCAGCGTGTCGAAGACCGGCGACGCCGCGAAGACGGGCAGGCACGCGGCCGCCGCCTCGTAGACGACCTTGTCCGCCGCGTTGCCGCGGGTCGGGTTGACGATTGCATCGGCAAGGCCGAGCAGCTGCGGCACGTGCCGATATGCGACCTCATCGCCGAACGTGACCCGGTCCGCGACTGAGAGCTCCACCGCGAGGCGGTCGAGCGCGACGCGGTGCGCGCGGTCGGCATCCGTCAGCTGCGGGCCGTGGATCGTCAGCGTCGCGTCCGGCAGCTCGACGAGCGCGCGCACGGCGGTATCCCAGCCCTTGACGGGGGCGTAGCGTCCCAGGCCGAGCAGCCGGCGGAGCGGCGGCCGCCGTTCCGGGACGCACGGGAGCGCGGCGACGTCGATCCCGTGCCCGATCGCGCGCACCTTGGACGACCGGAGCGGCACGCTGCGGCGGTCGACGGTGAGGAGCACGTCGACGACGCGTTCCGCGCCGCGCAGCGCGGCGCCGGCCGCCTGCTGCGTGAACCAGAGGAGAAGCGGCACGCGCAACGGCTTCGTCAGCGGCGCCGCGATCAGTGCGAAGACGGGTGCCATGTGCGCGACGACTGCGACCGGGCGCTCGACGAGCTCGGGCGCGAGGGCGGCGGCGTATCGCGCCCCGCGCATCGTCTGCGACGGCGCGGCGAAGCTGCGCGCGCGGACGTTTGCAGGCAGCGCGGTCTCGTCGACGGCGTCTGCGAGAACGACCACCTCGTCGCATCGCTCGGCGAGTGCGCGGACCTTCGCCAGGGTCGCGCCGAGCACCGGATGCGCCGGGTCGGCGGCCTGCGTCACGAACACGATCCTCACGCGACGAGCTCCGCGACGCGGCGTGCGTACTCCGCCGGCGTCTGCAGCCATGGCGCCGCGGCTGCGCGCGCCGCCTCGCCGAGCCGTTCCGCCAGAGCACGATCGGAGAGGACGCGCACCAGCGCGTCGGCAAGCTCCTCGTTCGAGTCGACGAGGATCCCGCTGCCGCCGTCCTCGACGAGATCCGGAATCGAGCCGGCCCGCGAGCCGATGACGCCGCGGCCGCGGCAGAACGCCTCGACGAGCACGCGTCCCATCCCTTCCGAACGAGACGGGAGGACGAGCACCCAGGCGTCGTCGAGAGCACGGGCCACCTCGACGCTCGGGAGCTCCCGGTCCCAGCGAACGCCGAGCCCCTCGATGACGTCCGCGCGCGATCCTTTGCCGACGACCCGCAGCGACGCCTCCGGTACGCGCGGCGCTGCGCGCCGCCATGCGTCGGCGAGGCCGTCGACGTTCTTGTACGCCTCGAGAACGCCGACGAACAGCGCCGTCGGCTTCTCCGGGAGCGGCACCGGTTCGCGGGTGAACGGCTCGAGATCCATGTAGGCGGGGAAGTCGGCGGCCGGCTCGACGCCGAGCTCTCGCACGAGCCCCGATGTGAAGGGCGACACCGTCCGTACCGCGTCCGCGCGCCGCAGCGCGAAGGCGGCGAGAGTGTCGGCGACGCCGCTCAGCAGTCGTCGAGCGGGCGAGCCGTAGAGCCGCGTCGACGTCCGCCAGTCGCCGTGCACCTCGACGATCACGCGGGCGGGCACACGCGCGATTCGGCGGGCAAGGATCGCCGCGGCGCCCTCGTACGCGGTCTGGCAGACGACGGCGTCGGGACGAACGGTGCGTAGGAGACGCGCGACGCGGGTCGGGAGCAGCAGCCAGAACGAGAGCCCGTCGAGCGCGCGCACGCGGAACGGCGGGACGAGCGTGAACGTCGGATCGTGCGTCGCGGAGCCGGGCGCCGCGGTCCCGAGCACGTGCACGTCGAGCTCGCCGGCGAGCGCCTCGAACTTCTGCGCGACGCTGGGCGTCAACGGCAGCCGGTAGCGCGTTCGTCCGACGAAGAGCACACGCCGCCTCATCCTGCGGCCACCCGCTCGAGCGTCTCCTCCAGCTCGCCGAAGACGCGCTCGGGCGCGAACCGCTCGACGGACGGCTTCGCCCGCTCGCGCAGGCGCTCGCGCAGCGCGTCGTCCTCGAAGTAGCGCTCGATCGCTGCGGCGAGCGCACCCGCGTCGCCCGGCGGGACGAGGAGCCCGTTGTCGCCGTCGGTGACGATCTCGGCGACGCCGCCGGTCGTCGTCGCGATCACCGGGGTCCCGACCGCCAGCGCCTCGACGACCGTGTGCGGAAAGTTCTCCCAGGTCGAGGAGAGCACGCTCGCGTCTGCGGCGGCGAAGAGCTCGACGACGCGCCGGCGCGGCTGCGGCCCGATGAAGCTGACCCGGTCACCGGCGATCGCTTCCAGGCGCGCGCGCTGGTCGCCCTCGCCGGCGATCACGAGCGCGACACCGTCGACGGCCCCGACGGCGGCGAGCGCGACGTCGAGCGACTTCTGAGCAGTCAGGCGGCCGGCGAACGCGAGTGTCGGCCCGTTCATCGCGAACGACGTGCGCAGCTCGGCGCGCGCCGGCAGCTCCGGCAGCGGCGGCGAGGGGTTCGGCAAAACGCTGACGCGCTCGGCGTCGACCCCCCAGCCGATTGCGAGCTCGCGCAGGTATGCGCTCGGCGTGAACACGTGGGCGGCATTCCGGAGCTCGGTATCGCGCGCGATGCGCAGCGCGCGGATGCCGGGACCGACACGCGCGCGCTGGAACTCGTCGACGTCGCCCTCGATCATGCCGCGGCGTCGCGCCCGCTCGAACGCGGGGTCGGCGGTGAGCTTGAGCACGTACGGCCGGCGCGCGAGCGCGGCGCCGCCGGCGCTGCGGCCGAACATGCCGGTCGTATAGACGACGTCGGCGTTCCGCGCGAGCCGCGCGATCTCGAGACCGGTGCGTACGTGCAGCGCGCCTTTGGGAATGCGCCGTGACAGCCACGTCACCGGATAGCGCTGCGGCGCCGGCTCGGCCGCCGCCGTCGTCAGCACGTGGACGCTATGCCCGCGCTCGACGAGGAACGACGCGACGTCGGGTGCGTGGCTCGCCGGGCCGCCGACGTCGGGCGGCCAGATCCCCGAGACGACGAGGACCCTCACCGCAGGAGCACGACGTCGACCGGCCCGTCGGTGTCGGACGGCACGGTGCGGACGAGCAGGACGAACCAGACCGCCGCGAACACGAGCATCCCGGCGAGCACCGCGGCCGCGGCGCCCGTCGCGCCCCAGATCGCGCCGAGGACGAGGATCAGCGGCAGCACGACAACCGTCTCGAGGGCGTGCGTTCGGAGGCGCAGCTCGGGACGGCCGATCGTCACCGGGAACGACTTCGTCCAGCCGACGACGAGCTGCGCGGCGGCGGCGAGGAGGAAGAGCCGCGCCGCGTCGGCGGCTCCCACGTACTCGGGCCCGTTGATCCAGCGGATCAGGTCCGGGATGAAGATGAACAGCGGCGGTACGGCGACGATCGAGAACGCGAGCGCGGCCAGGCTGTACCGGCGGACGCCGCGCAGCACGACGCTCTGGCGGCCGCGCTCCCAGTCGCGTGTCTGCTCGGTCAGCAGCACCATCCGTGCCGGCGCCGACAGCGCCTGGAAGCCCGACTGGGGTGCCTGCGCGACGCGGAACAGGCCGACCTGCACGGTGTTCGTGACCGCGCCGAGCAGCAGCGGCCCGAGCCCGGTGCGCAGCGACGTGACGCACGTCGCCACGGTCGACTGCGTGAAGAACGACCGGATCTCGCGGCGGTCGTCGCCGAGCGGCTGCGCGGCCGCAGACGGGAAGCGGCGGTACGCGACCAGCCCGACGACCGCAACCGAGAGCGTGCCGACCGCCTGCGCGACGAGGATGCCCGCGATTGCGGCGGCGACGCCGTGGCGCGCACCGATCGCGACCCCGGCGAGGCGAAGCGCCATCGACCACGCGAGGAAGAACGAGCGGATGTCGTAGCGGCTGCGCAGGTAGAGCATCGCGCCCGCCAGACCCTCGATCGACTGGACGAGCGGGATCAGCGCACCGAGCGCCAGCGCCCACGCGAGCCGCGACGGGCCGACGGCCGCGAAGACGAGGAGCGCGGCGGCGCCGATCACGCCGCCCGTCAGCTTCATCGCGGCGGCGATCGAGATCAGCCTGCGCAAGCGCGGCCAGTCCTCGCGCGCCACGTAGCGGAAGCCGTACTTGACGACCGCCTCCTCGACCGTCAGGTCGAAGAAGCCCTGTAGCAGCCCGACCGCGAAGAGGACCGTCGCGTAGTCGCCGAAGCGTCGCGCGGAGTGGAGCTCGCGCGTCGCGACGATCGTCGCGAAGAAGCCGAGCGCGACCGAGAGATAGATCCCCACGGCCGTCGCCGAGCGGCGTACGAGAACGCGGCGCATCTGGCGGCAAAGGTACAGTGGGCGCTCCGTGACCGCCCGTCTGCCGGTCGCACCGCGCGCGCTGCTCGTCGCGGCGGCGATACCGCTCCTCTTCCTGCACTCCGAGTTCCAGCCGAGCGTCTCCGTGCGCATCGGCAGCACGAGCGTCGATGCGTACCTCTCCGATTTCGCCGTGCTCGCCGTCGTCGTCGCAGCCGCAGCCGTCGCTCTTCGAACCGGCGTGCGCCCGCTCGCGCCGGCGCGCGTGCTCTGGATCGTCGCGGCGGCGTTCTTCGTCTGGCTGCTCTTCGAGGTTGCGTGGGGACAGCACACGACCGCCGGCTACGCGACGTCGACGCACCTCGTCACCGCGCTGAAGTTCCTCGAGTACGCGCTGCTCGCACCCGCAGTCGTCCTGCTGCTGCGAACCCGCAGCGACCTCCTGACCGCCTTCTGGTCGCTCGCGGTGTGGAGCTGCTGCGCGACGGGAGTCGGAATCGCCGAGTTCTTCGGCTCTTCGGTCGGGGCGAAGGGAACGGTCGGCCACCGGCAGGCGTCGTTCCTCTCGTCCGCCGACTTCGCGGCGCTCTCGGCGGCAGCGCTGCTGCTCGGCCTGCTCGCGATCGGTGTCCCACGGCTGCGCCTGCCGCAGCCGCTCGCCGTCGTCGCGCTCGTCACCGGCGTGCTGGGAACGATCGTCGCCGGTGCGGTGGCGTCGGTGCTGGGAATCGCCACCGCGCTCCTCGTCGCCGCCGTCGTGGCGATCGCTCGTCGCGAGCTGGCGGTTCGGCGCGCCGCAGTTGCCGCCCTCGTCGCGGTCGTCGCGGCTGCGGGCGTCGTCGTCATCCGGGGGCACGACCTCAGCGCGTTTGCGCGATTCCTCGGCGCCTCGAGCGACACGACGGAGCAGCCTCAGACGAGGGTGCAGACGTACTCGCACCGGACGCTGCTCGTCTGGATCGGCTACCGGATCTGGCGCGACCAGCCACTGCTCGGCGTCGGCTGGGAGGGCTCGGCGGAGCCCGGCGCCTTCCTCCGTTACGTGCCGGCTGCGAGGGACCGCTTCCCGAACGAGGCGCCGCTCGCCTTTCCGTCGGCAGCGCCGGACCGGCGCTACGGCGTGCAGAACGTCTGGGTGCAGGCGCTCGCCGATCTCGGCGTCGTCGGCTGCGCACTCTGGGCGACGGTCTTCGCGGTAGCGGCGTGGCTCGCCGTGCGGACGCACGCCCTGATTGCGCTCGCGTGGATCGGCCTGCTCGTCTGGCTGTGGAGCGCGCAGGGCTTCGTCGCCGGCATCCCGCTCGACGCGCTGACGTGGCTCGCCTTCGGACTGGCTCGAAGCGTCGGCGGCGAGGCCGCCGACGCCGGGCCCGGAGACCCGGGCGCAAGCGCCCGGGTCGCGGCGGTGCGCGAGTGAGCCGGCTCGTACCGAGCAGGACGTCCGTGCAGTACGCCGTGCGCCGCCCACTCGTGGAATGGCTCCGCGCGCAGGACGTCACCGGCGCGCGCGTGCTCGACATCGGCTGCGGCGACCGGCCGTACGACGACCTCTTCCCGGGCGCGACCGGCTTCGACGTCCCGGGCAATCCGCACGCCGACCTGCACGGCTCGCTCGAGGCGATCCCCGTCGAAGACGGGAGCTTCGACGTCGTCCTCTGCCTGCAGGTCCTCGAGCACGTCGCCGATCCGGGCGCCGCGGTTCGCGAGTTGCACCGCGTTGTCCGGCCCGGCGGACGCGTGCTGCTCTCGACGCACGGGATCTACCCGTTCCATCCCAATCCCCACGATCTCTGGCGCTGGACGCACCAGGGCCTCGAGCGGCTGTTCCTCACAAACGCCGAATGGACGTCGGTTAGCGTGCGGCCCGGCGCCGGCAGCGCCGCCACCCTCGCCATGACGAACGCACATCTGATCGATCTGCTGTTCAAGCGATTGCACGCGCGGCCGCTCGCTGCGCCGTTCATCGCGCTGCTCAACACGGCCGGTGAGGCGCTCGACGGCGCGGTGCCGCTGCTGCGCTCGACGGCGCCCGGGACGCTACACGCGAACTACCACGTCGAGGCGGTCCGCTAATGGCGCGCGTGCTCGTGACCGGCGGCGCCGGCTTCATCGGCTCCAACCTCGTGCGCGCGCTCACCGAGCGCGGCGACGAGGTGCGTGTGCTCGACAACTTCTCCACCGGCAGCCGCAGCAATCTCGAGGGAATCGACGTCGACATCGTCGAGGGCGAGCTGCGGAGCTACGAGCGCGTGCACAACGCGACGCGCGGCGTCGAGGTCGTGTACCACCTGGGCGCGCTCGGCTCGGTGCCGCGCTCCGTGCAGGATCCGCTGACGTCGAGCGCCGTGAACGTCGAGGGAACGCTCAACGTGCTGCTCGCCGCCAGGGACGAGGGAGTACGACGCGTCGTGTTCTCGTCCTCGACGTCGGTGTACGGCTCCAGCCGGCAGCTGCCGACGACGGAGGAGTCGCCGCCCGATCCGCTGTCGCCGTACGGCGTGGCGAAGCTCGCGGCCGAGCGTTACTGCATCAGCTTCTCGCGCGTCTACGAATCCTTCGAGTCGGTCGTGCTGCGCTACTTCAACGTCTTCGGCGAGCGGCAGAGCCCGTTCTCGCAGTACGCCGCCGTCGTGCCGCTCTTCGTGACGGCGATCGCGGCCGGCCGGCCGGTCAGCGTGCACGGCGACGGAGAGCAGTCGCGCGACTTCACCTACGTCGGCAACGTCGTCGACGCAACGATCCGCGCCGGCCACGCCGGGGGCGCGAGCGGCGAGATCTTCAACGTCGCCGCCGGCGCGCCGGCGAGCGTCAACGGGATCGCCGACACGATCGGCGAGCTGCTCGGCAAGCCGGTCGAGAAGCGGTTCCTGGCCTCACGCGCCGGCGACATCCGGGACTCCTGGGCGGATCTCACGAAGGCGAAGCGGATCCTCGGCTACGAGCCGGCCGTCGACCTCCGCGAAGGGCTGCGGCGGACGATCGAGTACCTCAGCGACTCGCGCCTGCTGTAGAGCAGGCGCGAGTCGCGAACGAGGTCAGCCGCGCGGGAGCCCGACGAACGTCTTCCAGCTCGGCTTGCGCTTGTTGCCGATCGTCTCGAGGCCGCTCTGCCAGCCGCCGATGTTCGGCTCGTCGCGGACCATGAACCAGAGCATCATGTCGATGCGCGGGTTCTTGCGCGCGATCGCGTAGGCCTGCGCCATGTACTTCGCCTGGGTCTTCCAGGAGATCCCGAACACCGTCTTGTCCGGCGGATTCGTCTGGTAGCCGTACTCGGTGATCCAGAGATGCTTCGGCCCGTAGTACTTGGACACGAGCTTGAGCAGCGTGTTGATGTTGCCGAGCTGCACGCGCATCTTCTGCTTCCCCTTCGGGATGTACGACGGCGACTCGGCGCCCTTGTCGGCGTACGGATGGTGCGCGTACACGTCGAAGTCCTTCATCCCGAACCGATGCGCCTGCGTCAGGAACGTCAGGGCGTCGACCGACGCACGCTTCGTCGCCGGCGCGTCGTTGCCCTTCGGGCCCGTCACGCCGCACGCCACGTGCTCGTCGGAGAGCGGCCCGAGGAACTTCGAGTGGACACCTGCCATGACCGCGTTGCAGATCTTCGCGTAGTTGAACGCGCTCTCGACGCGCCACGTCTTGCCGACCCGCTTGTACTGCGGCGTCAACCAGAGCGGGTTGTTCGGCTCGTTCCACGCCGTCCACATGTTCACCTTCGGCAGCGGGTGGTTCCCGATGCCGAGGGACGCGTTCTGCTGCCACTCCGGCGGGATCCAGAGACCGCTGTACCGCTCGGCCGCTGCATAGGCGAAGTTCTCGAGGTCCTTGTAGTTCTTCGGCGGCACCGTGCGAGCCTTGCCGCCGTTCGCCCACTTCGGCGTGAACAGGATCGAGAACACGACCTGGATGCCGGTGTCGTGCGCGTACTGGACCAGGCGGTCGTAGAGGGCCCAGTTGTACGCCTGGTCACCGGGATCGTTCGGGTCGGTGGGCCGGCGGTTGTTCGCGACCGCCCACTTCGTCCCGCCCCAGTACAGGTTGACGCGGAGGACCTGCGTCTTCAACGACTTCAGCGTCGTGAAGGCACTCGCAGGATCGCCGTAGAGCGTGTCTGCCTCGTCGTTGATGCCGACGAGAAGATGCGTCGAGCGCTTGACGGTCGGTTTCTTCGGAGCGGCCGTCGCCGCGGAAACGGCGAGGCCGGCGGCGGCCAGAAGCGCCGTCGCCACGAGGGCAATGCGGTTAGACACTCAAAGACTCCCGTTGGGTCGTTTGCAACAGCCGCCGCAGCCCCTCCTCGAGTGACACCTGCGGCTCCCATCCGAGTAGTTGTCGTGCGCGCGTGATGTCGGGCTGGCGCACCTTCGGGTCGTCGACCGGCAATGCTTCGAACACGATCTCGCTGGTCGCGCCGGTCGCCTCGACCACCTTCTGTGCGAGCTCGAGCAATGTGTACTCGGCGGGGTTGCCGATGTTCACCGGCAGATGCTCCCCGCTCCGGGCGAGCGCGATCAGCCCGGTGATCAGATCGTCGACGTAGCAGAACGAGCGCGTCTGCGAGCCGTCGCCGAACACCGTCAGCGGCTCGTTCGCGAGCGCCTGACGCAGGAATGTCGGAATCGCACGCCCGTCGTGCGGCCGCATCCGCGGCCCGTAGGTGTTGAAGATGCGCACGATGCTCGTGTCGACGCCCTGCTGGCGGTGATACGCCATCGTCAGCGCCTCGGCGTACCGCTTCGCCTCGTCGTAGACGCCGCGCGGCCCGATCGGGTTGACGTTCCCCCAGTACGTCTCCGGCTGAGGGTGGATCTGCGGATCGCCGTAGACCTCGCTCGTGGATGCGAGCAGGAACCGCGCCCGCTTCCACTTCGCCAGTCCGAGCGCATTGTGCGTCCCCTGCGAGCCGACCTTCAGCGTCAGGAGCGGCAGGCGGAGATAGTCGATCGGGCTCGCCGGGCTGGCCAGGTGGTAGACGAAATCGATCGGCTCGTCGACCGCGAGGTGGGACGTGATGTCGTGATTGAGGAACAGGAACTGCTCGTCGCGCAGGTGCTCGACGTTCTGCAGCGACCCCGTCTCGAGGCTGTCGACGCAGATGACGCGGTAGCCGTCCCCGATCAACCGGTCACAGAGGTGCGACCCGAGAAAGCCGGCCCCACCGGTGACGAGAGCGGTCGGCACGAGTTCCGATGCTAGCGGCGTCCTCGAACGGCCGAGGAGGCCTTAACGAAGGATTTACGGCATCCCCGACAGTTAACGTCGTTCCGTGCGCTGGTGGGGACCGCTCGGGCTCCTGGCGGCCGTCCGCGTCGCGATTCCGCTCGCCGCGTACGCCGACCGCGGCTCGCGCCTGCCGGGCTTGCCCCGCTTCGAGCGTCCGCGCGCGAACGGCGGGTTGAGCGGCGACGCGACCGGGTTCTACGCGGCGACGCGCGAGTTCATGGCCGGCTGGGCGCGGATGCCGCGGCCGCTCCTGGCGCTGCTCGTGCTCGTTGCGCTTGCGGCAGCAGTGACGATCGCCGTCGCGTGGCGGCGCCGTCCAGGCTTGCGCGCGTGGCTCGTGCCGGCGGCCGTCTGCACGTTCGGGTTGATCGTCTGCGTCGACGTGCACTGGATGGAGCCGAGCGGCGCCGCGGTCTTCGGGTGGCCGCTCGTCTGGGCGCTCGCGGAGCTGCCGTTCCGCGCCGTCGGCGTGTTGACGCACGCGGTCGGGTACGACGTCGCGCTCGCACTGCAGCTCTGCTTCGTCGCGCTGACGTGCGTCGCCGTCGCCTACATCGGCCGCTACGCGAGCGGCCGCCGCTGGGTCGGGCTCGTCGCCGCGGCCTTCTGGGCGATCTGGCCGATTCTCGTCGGCCTGATCGCGGGCCACCACGCGTGGGCGAACGGGCAATGGGAGGTCGACGCAGGCCTCCACGCCTACAGCGAGCCGCTGTCGACGCTGCTCGTCGCGACGGGAGCAGCGCTCCTCCTCTCGCCGGCGGCGACGCCGCTCCGGCTCGCGTTCGCCGGCTGCGCGTTGAGCCTCGCGACCTTGACGAAGCTCTCGAACGGGCTGCTCGCAGCGGCGGCGCTGGTGCTCGTGCTGCTGCGGCGCCAGCCGTGGCCCGCCTACCTCGCCGGCGCGTTGTCGCTCGCGCCGCTCGTCGCCGTGTACTGGCCGCTGTCGTACCCGAAGCTGTTCGACAACCCGCAGTCGTGGCCGCGCGACCCGTTCGATCCCGCGCACGTCGCGACGACGTGGACGGACTCGTCGCTCTTCTATCCGCGGACGCTGCTCGTGGTCGCGCCGCTGGCGGTGCTCGGGACGCTCGTCCTGCGCCGGCCGTGGGCGCTCGTGCTCGTCCTCGTCTTCCTCGTGCTGAACCCGGTCTTCTACAGCTTCTACGCGAACACGGCGCAGCATCCGCGCTTCCTCTATGCAAGCCTGCCGTTCCTCTTCGTGCTCTGGGCAGGCGGAATCGAGACGATCAGGCGATGCGTCGCGCGCTGAGAACTCGTTTCACGATGACGGCTCGTCGACGGGGTGCGACTGGCGAGTGCGAGCGAAGGACGCAGGGAGCGCCCATAGCAGCGCTATGGGCGCGACTGAGGACGCCCGCTCGTGCCGGCAGGCGTGACCCGGCGACACAGCGCTTCGTCGTGAAACGAGTTCTAAAGCCCTGGCTGCTCGGCGTCGCCGTGCTGACCGTCGCGACGGCGCCGCCGTGGGTCGGCCTGTTCGGCGGCCGCGGCGTCGGCGACATGTACCTCTACCGGATGTACGCGCACCGCATGGAGCGCGGACTCTGGCCCTACCACGACTTCTTCTTCGACTGGGCGCCCGGCTCGGTGCCGCCGGTGCTCGCGCCGTCGTGGCTGCCGGGGTCGTACTACGTCGCCTTCCACGTGCTCGCCTTCGTCTACGCCGCACTCGGGCTGCTCGCGGTCGCGTGGACGCTCGTCCTGCTCGGCGCGGGAACGCGGCGGCTCTACCTCGGCGTCGCCGCAGCGGCGGCGCTGCCGATCGCGCTCGGCGCGATCGCGATCGACAGCCTCGACTACTGGCCGGCGCTGTTCACCGGCGCGGGGCTCGCCGCGTTCCTCGCCGGGCGGCACCGCGTCTCGGCAGGCCTGCTCGGCTTCGCGATCGTTGCGAAGGTGTACGCGATCGTGCTCGCGCCGCTCCTGCTGATCTGGCTGTGGCGGCGACGTGGCCGCGACGAGGCCGTGCGCTTCACTGCGATCGGCGCCGCCGTCGTCGTGCTCGCCTCGCTGCCGTTCCTGATCGTCGGGCCCACCGGCCTCGGCTTCAGCATCAAGTCCCAGTTCGTGCGCGGCCTGCAGATGGAGAGCCTCGGTGCCTCGATCCTGATGGCGCTCGACCACCTCGGGCTCTACCGCGCGCACGTCGTCGTCGGGACGCCGTACTCGCTCGACGTCGGCGGCGGCACCGCGAAAGCGGTCGGCGTCCTGTTCACGCTCGTGACGATCGCCGCCCTCCTCTGGGTCTACGTGCGCTACCTCCGCGGGCCGGATGCGCCGCAGCGGCTCGTCACCGCGTGCGTCGCCGCGCTCACCGCGTACGTCGCGTTCAACCGGGTGCTCTCGCCGCAATACCTCGTGTGGCTGTTCGCCCTCGTGCCGCTGCTCGAGGGTGCGGCCGGTATCGCGGCGACGGCGTTCCTCCTCGCGGCGGCCGGCGTGACGCAGACGTGGTTCCCGGACCGGTTCTGGCACCTCGTGCACGTCAGCTCCGTCAGCTGGTTCGTCCTCCTCCGGAATGTGCTCGTCGTGCTCGTGTTCGCCGCGGCCGCCTGGCCACTTCTACGTCGTCATCAGGTACCAGCCGCGAACGCCGAGCAGATACGCCACCAGCAGGTACCAGAGTGGTGAGAGAAAGACTGCGCCGACCGCGAGCACGGCGCGGTGGCGCACGGCGGGGATGCAGTAGATCGCGCCGAGCAGCGCCGGTGTTGCGTTCCGCGCAGCGGCGCCCCAGTCGATGGTCACGTTCTTCGGCAGGAAGACGACGAACAGCGCGACGTTGACGAGCGCGATCAGCGCAAGCTCGACGTGGCGGCGGCTGGCCAGCAGGAGGAGCGCGCCGAGGCCCACGAGCAGGAGCGGCACATCGACCGTCCAGAGCAGCAGCCGGTGCTGCACGTCGAACGGGTAGCGCGCGTACATCCCGTAGAAGGGCAGGATCGCCTTCAACCCCGAATGCGCGCTCTCGATCGTCGTCTCGCCGAACCACAGCGTCAGCGCGATCCGCCACGCGACCATCGGCGCGACCGCGGCCGCGAAGAACGCGAGACCGCGCCGGCGGAGGCCGAAGGCGAGCGCGAGCGCGATCACGAAGCCGATCGTCGTCTCGCGGGTGAGGAGCGACAGCGCGAGCAGCGTCGCCGACACGCCGATGCGCCGCCGGTCGTACGCCAGCAGCGCTAGCGCCGCGAAGCAGTAGGCGAGCGGCTCGCTGAGATCGCGGACCACGGCGAAGATCATCCCCGGCCAGAGCCCGTAGAGCGTCGCGAACCAGGGGCTGCGGCCGCGGCCGCGCAGCCAGAGCGCGACCGCCCACGTGCCGCCGCCGATCGCGATCAGGTTGAGTACGAGCATCGCGACCGGCAGCGCGCCGAGCGAGCCGCCGCTGAGCACGAACGACAGGCCCGGATACACGATGCGGGCATAGCGGATCGCCGACTGGTCCTCGGTACCGACGTGCATGTAGTCGCGCGCGTGCTCGGGATCGGCGCCGATGAAGAAGTAGAACTGCCCGTCGTAGCCGAACTCCGACTCGGTCGAGCGGATCGAGTCGAGCGTCGAGCTCGTGTGCGCCGAGCGGAGGAACTCGCGGCCGACGTGCGCGAACCAGAGCGTCCCGTGCTGGTCGATCCGCAGCGGGATCAGCACCGCATAGAAGGCGGCGACGACCGCTAAGACGGGCATGACCCGCCGTGTCAGCGCAGATCCTTGTTCGACCGGTAATGCTCGTTGCCGACGTTGCGGATAGTAGTCGGCGCACCTGCGGCCGCGCGTTCACGGTGCGACGGTCGCGCAGCTCGTCGAGCAGCTCAGTCGGAGACCACGCGCTTGCCGAGGAGCCCTTCGCGATACGCGCGGGCGACAGCCTGTGCGCGGCTGTGGACGCCGAGCTTCGGGAGGATCCGCTGGATGTGCGTTGCAACGGTCTTCGTCGAGATGACGAGGCTGTCGGCGATCTGGACCTCGTCGAGCCCATCCGCGAGGAGCGAGAGGACCTCGAGCTCGCGTGCCGTCAGATCCGCGCCCGGTCGCGCCCTCGCCGGTGCGAGCTCGAGGAGCCGTTTGATTCGCAGCACGAACTCGTCGCTCGGCACCGGCTTCGAGAGGTACTCGTCGGCGCCGATGAGCAGGCCGGCGACGCGGTCACGTGCGTCGGTGCGATCCGCCGACACGAACAGGATCGGCAGCGAGTCGCCGAACCGCTGCCGGAGTGCGCTGCACAGCGCGTAGCCGGACATATCGGCCACCCGCAGATCGATTACCACCGCGTCGGGCCGCCTCTGCAGCGTGTCTCGGAGCGCTGCCTCCCCGGAGACGAAGGCGACGGCGAGGTACCCCGCGTCGACCAGCGCCGCCGCGAACGTCGTCCGTGTCCTTTCGTCACCGTCGCAGATGAGAATGCGGCCGCAGCGTGGCCCGTCTCCCACGTTCCCGCCTCCGCTGAAGCGTTTGTGACGCCGGACGCTAGCGCTGACCTCAGGAAATCTCAACAGATCGTACGGCGATCGCAGTACCCGAATTTACGACGACGGCCTGTCGACGCGTCGCGTGCCCCGTCGTAGCGTCGGACGGCATCGTCTGCGGACAACTTTTGAGGAGGTAGGGAATGGCAGCGCTGAGATCGCGCCACCCTCGCGGTGGCCGACGGTGGCTGATCGGACTGACGATGCTCGTCGCGGTGGGGGCGTTACTGCTCGTCGCCGGGGCGATGGGCACCTTGCTGCCGGGCAGCAGCTTCGACACGTCGAACGGCAGCCTGACGTCGACGACGAACCACGACTGGAACCCGCCCGGCAAGCCGGCCGGCAACGTCGGCCCGGTCCAGCCGATCGCGTGCGGGACGGCGTTCCCGAGCACGGGGACGAACTGTGCGCTCGACTGGGTGAATAGCTCGGCGGACAACGCGTTCGGGCAGGGGACGAAGGAGGACACCACGACCCCGACGATCGTCACGGGCACGATCCCGCCGAACAAGGACGACCTCACCCGCTTCTACATCAACCAGGAGACCGGGTCGAACGGCGACCAGTTCCTGTATCTCGCCTGGCAGCGGACGAAGACGCTCGGGTCGGCGCACATGGACTTCGAGCTCAACCAGGCCGCTCAACCGGACATGACCGGAGCAGGGCAAGTGACCCTGAACCGGACCGCGGGCGATGTCCTGATCGACTTCGACTTCGGCGGCAGCGGCCCGGTCGTCCTCAGCTACCACACGTGGCTGGCGACGGGGACGAACGCGAGCACGCAGTGTGAAGCCAGCAATTCGTTCCCGTGCTGGAGCGCCGGGACGCCGCTCAGTGCCGGCATCGCGATCGCGTCGATCAACCACACGAACGTCAACGACTACAACCCGCCGGTGCCGGCGGCCGGGTTCAACGTTCTTCCGGGGAGCACGAGCGCAAACGGCACCGTCTCGTCGACGTTCGGCGAGGCAGGGATCGACCTGCAAGCGGCGGGAATCTTCCCGAAAACGACGTGTGAGCACTTCGGCGACGCGTGGTTGAAGAGCCGCTCCTCGGGCAGCTCGTTCAGCTCGGAGATGAAGGACTTCATCGCACCGCTGCCGGTCAATATCTCCAACTGCGGCAACGTCATCATCCACAAGGTGACGGTGCCGAGCCCGGATCCGACCGACACGACGTTCGCGTACACGACGTCCGGCGGTCTGAGCCCGGCGACGTTCGGGCTCAAGAACGGGCAGACGGAGGACTACGGCTCGAAGGTTCCGGCCGGAACGTACAGCGTCTCCGAAACCGATCCAGGCCCGAGCTTCGTGCTGACGAGCCTGGACTGCAGCGCTTCCAGCGTCACCTCCGGCTCGTCGTACAGCGTCACCGGAGGTACCGTCACCTTCACGCTCAAGCCGCTCGACGTGATCGAGTGCACCTACACGAACACCCTGCAGCGAGGTGCGCTGCTCATCACGAAGACGTCGTCGAAGGCGGCGGCATCGCCGCTGGCGGGTGCGGTGTTCTCCATCACGGGGCCGAACAGCTACAGCAATTCGGTGACGACCGGTGCCGCCGGGACGGCGTGCGTCGACGGACTGGCGTTCGGGACCTACACCGTCACGGAAACGACTGGCCCGCCGGGGTACTCGATCGACAACCCGAATGGAGTGACGGTTGTCGTCGATCACAACGCCACCTGCAGCAGCGGGACGCCGAACGCGCCCGCGGCGTTCACCGACACGCCGCTGACGGATATCACGGCGACGGCGACGTCCGAGGCAGCCGGCGGAACGAAGTCGTCGATCTCGTGCGTCGACGGCAACAATGCCGACGTCGGCAATTCACCGCAGGGCCCGGCCGAAGCGGTCTCGGTCGCGGCGAACGGGCTGAAGCCCGGAACCTACACCTGCACGCTCGTCATCGACCCGTAGTCCGACGGGCCGGCGAGCACGACGTGGAGGGGCCCGGTTCCCCGGGCCCCTCCACCTCGCCCCGCCGACACTGCGACGCGACGGCCGTCACCGCAGGTCCTTGTTCGACTCCATGTCGAACCACATCGCAAACAGCGTGAATTGCGAGCCCGAGATCAGGAGCAGCGCGATCAGCACGACGGTGCCGACGCTCACCTCGTAGCCGGCGATGCGGTAGCCGAGCTCGACGCAGCCGAGCACGAAGCCCGCGAATGTCGAGAAGAACCCGAGCGCGTAGAAGAAGACGAGCGGGTGGAAGTCGCGGATCACGTACTTCTCGCGCAGCCGCCAGAAGAACCCCTTGACGAGGAGCCACGAGATGCGCGGCACGACCTGCCGGTAGCGGATGCCGGAGCGCTCGCCGACGCCGTACACGGGCCGCGACGAGAAGTCGCGCACGCGCGCGTTCCAGACGTTGAGGTGGACGAGCAGGTCGTTCGGGAAGCCGTAGCGGGTGTAGACGCGGTCGAGGTCGAGCAGTCCGATCATCTCCCGCGAGATCGCCGTATATCCGGACTGCGAGTCGGCGATGTGCCAGTAGCCCGACGCGATCTTCGTCAGGAAGGAGAGCATCGCGTTGCCGAGGTAGCGCGTGCGCGGAATCAGCTCCCACGCCTGGCCGCTGAAGAGGCGGTTCGCCTTCGCGTAGTCCAGCTCGCCGCGCGCGACCGGCGTGACGAGCGTCTCGAGGTCGGCCGGGTCCATCTGGTTGTCCGCGGCCATCACGCAGACGACGTCGTAGTCGTCCGCATGCGCGCGCTTGTAGCCGGTGATGATCGCCGCACCGACACCCTGGTTCCGCTCGTGTGCGACGACGACGACGCGCCCGTCGCCGCCGGCTCGCGCGCGCTCAGCCGTCGCGTCACCCGAGCCGTCGTCGACGACGTAGATCCGGTCGACAAATGCCGGAATGCCGGCGAGCGTCGTCCCGATCAGCTCCTCCTCGTCGTGCGCGGGCACGACGACCGCGACGCGCTTGCCGTCGACCACTACGCGGCCAGGCGGCGGCGGTTCCAGCCGGCGGCGACGCCGTCCCAGAGCAGCGCGACGATCGCCCCGATGACGAGACCGATCAGCGCCGCGACGACGACGGAGTTGCGCCGGCTGCGCGCGGTGACGCGGCTCGCGTGCGCGCCGGTGAGGACGTTCGGCTTCTCGATCTGCTTCGCCTGCACCGTCAGCTGGCTCGTGCTCAGCTTGTTCAGCTGGTCGTTGGTCAGCCGCTGCAGCAGGATCAGCTTGTCGGTCGACGAGACATCGCTGCCGCCGAGCGCGTCGTTGATCTTCTTGATGTCGGCGTTGTAGGTCGCGATCTGCGCGTTGAAGTTCGCGAGCTTCTGATTCGCGAAGCCCGAAAGCTTGTCGACGACGATCCGCCCGAGCGCGTTGGCGGCGCAGGCGGCGACCTTCCGTTTCTTTGACTGCACCGTGATCGAGACGAGCGGCGTCTGGCCGTTCTTGGAGATGTTCCCGGCGACCGACTGGGTCGAGATGCCGCCGCGGAAGAGTGCCGGTTTCGCCTTGCACTCGCTCGCGGTGCGCGCGATCACCGACTCGGCGTGCGCGATCACGCGCACCGAGCTCGGGTTCGTCTGCGCGGCCTGCAGCTGGACGTTGCCGCTGGCCGTGTACGGCTGCCCGAGGTAGAGGGTGGCGGTCGCCTTGAAGACCTGGCTGCCGCCGAGCGCGATCAGGTAGCCGATGACGGCACCGACGACGAGCCCCGCCGCAGGCACCCACCAGCGCGCGGCGAGCAGCCGCCGGTAGCGGCCGAAGTCGACCTCCTGCTCCGCCTCGGGATCGAACCCGGTCATCCCGCGGCGACTCTAGCCGAGCACCAGGACCACATCGCCTCGAGCCCGTCGCGCAACGACGTCTGCGGCGACCAGCCGAGCGCGTCGCGAATGCGCGTGATGTCGGCGCTCGTGCGTGCCATGTCGCCGCGCGCCGCGTCGACGTGCGCGACCGCGAGCGTGCGCCCGGAGATCTGCTCGAGCAGGGCGATCGCCTCGAGCATCGTCGCCTCGTCGCCGCCGCCCACGTTGTACGTCTCGGCCGCGCGTCCACGCTCCATCGCCGCGCGCGTCGCGGCGATCGCGTCGCCGACGTAGGTGAAGCTGCGCGACTGGCCGCCGGTGCCGTAGATCTCGAACTCGCCGCCGTCGAGCAGGCGCTCGCACACGCGGCGGAAGAACATGTCGGGCCGCTGCCGCGGCCCGTAGACCGTGAAATAGCGCAGCACGACCGCCTCGAGCTCGAACGAGCGCCCGTACGCGTAGGCGAGCTGCTCGCACGCGAGCTTCGTGATGCCGTACGGCGAGAGCGGCAGCGGCTCGACGTCCTCCGGTGTCGGATAGCGCTCCGCGTCGCCGTACACCGACGACGACGACGCGAAGACGACGCGAACGCCTGCGGCCGCACATGCCTCGAACACGCGCTGGCTCGCCAGCACGTTCCGGCGCACGTAGAGCGGGAACGCGTCGCCGAACGACCGCACGCCCGGCTGGCCGGCGAGATGGAAGACGCCGTCGACGCGGCCCAGGTCGAGCGGCTCCTCGACGAGATCGAGCCGGCGCACGCCGAGCCGGGCGGCATTGCGTTCCTTCTCCGCGACGTCGTAGTAGTCCGTGAAGCAGTCGACGCCGACGACGTCGTGGCCGTCGGCCGCGAGCGACTCGGCCAGCTGCGAGCCGATGAACCCGGCCGCGCCGGTGACGAGATATCTCACTTCGGGACCATCCCATAGATGCGCGCGTAGCCGATCAGGTACAGCCGGCCCTTCTCCGCGACGACCGGCGTGTACTTGCCGTCGGGGAACGACCAGAGCAGCTTCCCGGTGCGCGCGTTGAGCGCGTACGTCCGCTCCTTCAGCGTCGCGAAGTAGACGACGTTGCCGACGACGGTCGCCGAGCCGGAGATCGGGCCGTTTGCCTTGAAGTGCCACACCTCCGCGCCGGTCGCCGCATTGAACGCGTAGAACTTCTTGCTGTAGGAGCCGACGAGCACCAGCTGGTTCCACACGGCGGGCGAGGCGTACACATAACCGCCCGTGCTGTGCGACCAGCGCAGCTTCCCGCTCGTCGCGCCGAACGAGTAGACCTTGCCGTCGGTGCCGCCGATGTACACGCGGCCGTACGCGACCGCGGGCGACGAGTAGAAGCGCGCGTGACCGTACAGCCGCGACTGCGCCTTCGCACGCCAGAGGAGCCGTCCCTTCTGCGCGCCGAAGCAGTAGAGATGGCCGTCGTACGAGCCGGCGTAGAGCTTGCCGCCGGCGAGCGCGGGCGCGCCCTTGATCGGGCCGAGCTGCTTCGAGCGCCAGATCGTCCGGCCGCTGCGCGCGTCGAGCGCCCAGACGCGGCCGCCCCAGTCGCCGGTGTAGAGGCGGTTGCCTGCGAGGAGCGGCGAGCTCTCCGACGGGCCGATCGTCTTCTGCCAGCGGACGTTCCCGTGGCCGGCCGCGAACGCGATCACCTTGCCGTCCTTCGCCTGCTTGCGGTTGCAGGGCGGCCGGTTGAGGAAGACGGCGTAGATCGTCCCGTGCTGCTGGGTCCCGACGGCGGGCGACGCCGCGACGCAGCGGTGCGAGAGGTACTTCCACGCACGCTTGCCGGTCTTCGCGTTGACGGCGAGGAGCTTGCCGCTGTTCGTCGAGAAGTAGAGGCGGCCGTAGGCGATCGCCGGCGGGAACTCGACGAGGCTGCCTGCCTTGAATGTCCACACGCGGCGATAGGGCGGGCGAAGCGCGAGGTCGACGGCGCGCGTCCGGTTCGGCTCGAAGCCGTACTCCGGCCAGGCGACGTTCTTCGGCAGCGGCTCCGTGTTCTCGACCGTCGTGACGAACTCGGTCGAGGAGCCCTGCACGTCGTGCTCGGCCTGCAGCCGGTGGATGACGATCGCGGTCACGACGCCGGCGAGCAGCACGGCGGCGACGGCGAGCGCTTTCAGCAGCCGGCGCATCGCGGCGGAACGGTAGTCAGCGCCGGACCGCGGGCCGCGGCTCCACGGCGTAGAGCCGCGAATAGCCGTGGAAGAGCAGCCGCATACCGTTGCCGCTCACGGGCACGTAGTAGCCGTGGCGGAAGCGCAGCAGCACGCGTCCGGTCCGCGCGGCGACGCCGACGACCTGGTGGGCGAAGCTGCCCGCGTACGCGACGCCGTCGACGACGACCGCCGCGCCGGAGATCGGCCCGCCGGCGCCGACCCGCCAGAGGACGCGCCCGCTCGCGGCGGAGACGCCGTAGAAGACGCCGTTGTACGAGCCGAAGAACACGCGCCCGCCCCACGCGGCAGGCGACGAGTAGACGTACGCGCCGGTGGAGAGGCGCCAGAGGTAGCGGCCGCGCGTCGAGAATGCGGTGACGCTGCCGCCGGTCGAGGACGGGACGAAGACGCGGCCGCCGGCGACCGCGGGCGTCCCGTAGATGCGGCCGTTGACGCCGCCGACCCACCGCGTCCGGCCGTTCGGCGCGCGCAGCGCCCAGAGCCTGCCGCCGTAGTCGCCGATGAAGAGCGTGCCGCCGCTGAGCGCGGCGCTCGAGGTGATCTTCGCGCCGAGCCACTTCGTCCAGCGCAGGCGGTGGCGCTTCAGGTCGAGTGCGTAGAGGCGGCCGTTCCACGCGCCGAAGTAGTCGACGCCGTGGCGGACGACCGGCGACGACTCGACGGGCGAGCCGACGTACCAGCGCCAGCGCACGTGACCGGTCGCGCGGTCGAGCACGATCACCCAGCCGTTCATCGTGTGGAAGACGACCGTGTCGCCGACGACGGCCGGCGACGACGCCATCTTCCCGCCGCGCGTGTCACGGCGCCAGATCACCTTGCCGAACCGCATCGAGATCGCGCGCACCGTGGCGCGCGCGTTGCCGATGTACGCGACGCCGTCGGCGACGACCGCGGGGAACTCGATCAGCGAGCCCATGCCGCGCGTCCACACGGTGCGAAACGGGGGCCGCAGCCGGATGTGCAACTGCGCCTGCGTGCGGGAGGGAGTCGCCCCGTAGAGCGGCCACTGCGCGGACGGCCGGTAGACACGGATCGTCGCGCGCCGGCGGCCGAACTTCTCCCGGATGACGCGCGTCGTGTAACCGCGCGCGCGGATGGTCACGTCGAGCGGCCGCAGCTGCGGCACGAGGATCTCGGCGACGCCGTCGCGTGCCGTGCGGTCGTGGCGCCCCCAGACGCGCACGGTTGCGCCCGGCACGCGCGCGTTCCGGTCGCCGTCGACGATCGTCAGCTTCAGCGTCACGCCCCGTGGCCGCGGCTGCGGCTCGGGGTGCGTCCTCGGCGCCGGGTGCGGCCGCACCCGCGCGGTCGTGCGCGCGTGCCCGCCGCAGCCGGCGGCGAGCAGCAGGATCAGGACGGCTGGGGCAGCTCTTGATCTAACGGCTGCAACGTACCGTCCGAGTCGGCGGTGAGCACCAGCTCGCCGAAGAAGCGGGTCATGTAGAGGCCGGCGCGGTAGTCGCCGAGCCGCGGCTCGGGCCGCTCGCCCGCGGCGAGGGCGAGCGCGAGCTCCGGATAGCGGCTGCCGGCCGCGGTCGGCAGCGGGAACGCGCCGCCGAAGCGGGGGTTGATGTCGGTGACGACGTGGTCGCCGCCGGGCTCGCGGAAGCACTGGACGTTGGCCGGCCCGACGAGCCCGATCGTCTCCGCGACGTGCCGGCCGACCTCGACGAGCTCCTCGTCGGCGATCGTCATCCCCTTGATCGACTCGCCGCCCTTCGACTCGATCATCGTCCGCGGCACGGCGTTCAGGCAGCGCGAGTCGAGGTCGCAGAAGAGGTCGATCGAGAACTCCTCGCCCCGGCAGCACGCCTGCACCATCGAGTCCTCCGTCGCATACCCGAGGAAGAAGTCGAGCTCGGCCCGGTCGCGGCAGCGGTAGATGCCGCGCGAGCCGAAGCCCTTCCTCGCCTTCACGAGCACGGGGAACTCGAGATCCGCGGGGACGTCGTCGGGGAGCCACGTCGGCGGCGAACCGATCCCGTGCTCGACGAAGAGGCAGTGCGCGAGCCACTTGTCGGCGAGCGCATCGACTAGCTCGGGGTGAGGCAGGAGCACGAGCGCGTTCAGACGGTCCTTCGCGCGGGCGAGCACGCCGTGATCGAGATCGGTCAGCGGCACGATCAGCGCGACGTCGTGCTCGTAGACGAGCGCCTGCAATGCGTCGACATAGGTCGGGTCGTCGACGCGCGGCACGAACGCGTGCACGTCGGCGTGGTACAGCGTCGGCGCGAGACGGTTGACGTCGGCCGCGATCGTCCGCGCGCCGGCGCGCCTGAAGGCGGTGACGATGTCGACGCGCTGCCCCGCACACGTGAAGAGGACGCCGCTCACCGGCCGAGAGGGTACCGTCGTCGCGTGTGGTGGCGGATCCTGCTCGCCGTCGTCGGGGCATGGATCGTCGCGTGCCTCGTCCTCTTCACGTGGTCGCCCTGGGCTTCGAGCGCACCGTCGCACGCGGACGCCGTCGTCGTCCTCTCCGGCGGCCGTGAGCGGCTGCCGCCGGCGCTCGCGCTGATCCGGCGAGGCGTCGCGCCGGTGCTCGCGATCTCGAGCGTGCCGCGGACGCATCCGTGGCCGCAGGCGAAAAGGCTGTGCCGGGCGGGCCGCTACAACGGCGCCCGTGTCCTCTGCTTCGACGCGCAGCCGTACAGCACGCGCGGCGAGGCCGAGACGATCGAGCGGCTCGCGCGCGACCATCAGTGGTCGCGGCTCGTTATCGTCACCTCGCGCTTCCACGTCACGCGTGCGCACATGCTCTTTCGCCGCTGCTACGACGGCGGGCTCTCGTTCGTCGGTGTCGATTCGACCTGGTGGAAGCTGCCCGCCGACTGGGCGGACGAGACGACGAAGCTCGTCTACCAGCTCACTGCGGAGCGATCGTGTTGACGACGTGCTCCGCGATCGCGAGCGACGACGTCGCGCCGGGCGAGGGCGCGTTGCGAACGTGGAGCGTCCGCGCGGTTCGCGAGAAGACGAAGTCGTCGACGAGCGAGCCGTCGCGGCCGACGGCCTGCGCGCGCACGCCGGACGGGCCCGGCAGCAGGTCGCGGCGCTCGAGCGCGGGGACGTAGCGGCGCGCCTCGTTCACGAACGCGCGCGCGCTCGCCGCCGTCCGCAGCTCGGTCAGCCCGACTCGCCACCAGCGGCGGGCGACCCGCCAGGTCCCCGGCCAGCGCAGGCCGCCGACGAGCAGCGCGCTCGGGCCGACCAGCACCTCGCCGTCGATGCGCCGGGTCAGATGGATGCCGAGGAACGGCAGCGCCGGATCCGGCACCGGATAGATGAGCCCGCGCACGAGCTCCTGCCGGCGCAGCAGGTGGTAGCCGCCGCGGAACGGGACGATCCGCGGATCCGGCGGCGCACCCGACGCAACCGCGAGGCGGTCCGAGCGCAGTCCCGCGCACGCGATCGCGAGCTGTGCGTGCGTCTCGCCGTGCGCGTGCACGACCCGCACGCCGCCGTCCGCCTCGACGAGCCGCTCGACGCCGCAGCCGGTGACGACGTCGACCTCGTGCGCGAGCGCCCGCGCGACCGCGGCGAAGTCGACGATCCCCGTCTGCGGCGAGTGCAGCGCCGCAATGCCCCGGGCGTGCGGCTCGACCTCCCGCAGCTCGCCCGGCCCGAGCCGGCGCAGCCCCGGCACGCCGTTCTCGAGGCCCCGCCGGTGCAGCTCGTCCAACCGCCGCAGCTCGCGCTCGCCCGTCGCGACGATCACCTTGCCGCAGCGCTCGACGCGGATGCCGCGCTCCTCGCAGAACGCGTACAGCAGGTCGGCGCCGCGGCGGCAGAGCGCCGCCTTCAGCGAGCCGGGGACGTAGTAGACGCCCTGGTGGATGACGCCGCTGTTGCGGCCGGTCTGGTGTGTCGCGACCGAGGCTTCGCGCTCGAGGACGACGATCGACGCGTCGGGCCGGCGCCGCCGGAGCTCGCGCGCGACGGCGAGCCCGATGATCCCGCCGCCGACGACGACGGCGTCGCAGCGTTCCGGCGGCTCAGCCATGCCAGCCGCCCGTCGCGCCCTTGTACGTGCCGCCGAAGAGGGCGAACGGCGTGCGGAGCAGGATGCGCAGGTCGAGCAGCGCCGACCGGTGCTCGACGTACCAGACGTCGAGCTCGATCCGCTCCGCCCACGGCAGCGTCGCGCGGCCGTGGATCTGCGCCCAGCCGGTGATCCCGGGCTTGACCTCGAGGCGCCGCCGCTGGCGCGGGGTGTAGCGCTCGACCTGGTAGCGGAGCGTCGGCCGCGGCCCGATCACGCTCATGTCGCCGCGGAGGACGTTCCAGAGCTGCGGCAGCTCGTCCAGCGAGAGGCGGCGGAGCACGCGCCCGGCGCGGGTGATGCGCGAGTCGCCCTCGTCGACGGCGAAGCCGGCGCCGCGATGCTCGGCGCCGACGATCATCGTCCGCAGCTTCAGCAGCTCGAAGTCGCGACCGTCCTTGCCGACGCGGCTCTGCCTGTAGAGCACGGGGCCGCCGTCCTCGAGCTTGACCGCGAGCGCGGCGACCGCGAGCAGCGGCGAGGCGGCGACGAGGGTCGTCCCGGCGATCGCGACGTCGGCGGCCCGGTTCATCGTCCGGTCAAGCCGCGCTCGGCGAGCGCGGCAGTCGCCTCGTCGACGCGGTCGACGGCGGTCTGCGTCGCCAGCCACTCGCCGAGCTCGCGCATCCCGTTCTCGAGCGTGACCTGCGCCTCCCAGCGCAGCTGCTCGCGCGCGCGTGACGGATCGCCGAAGCAGTGGCGGATGTCGCCGGCGCGGTACTCGTTGCGAATCTCGGGCTCCAGGTCGACGCCGAGCACACGCGCGAGCGTGGCCGCAATCTCGCCCACGCCGACGCTGCGGCCGGTCGCGACGTTGAGCGCCTCGTCGTCGCCGGTGCCCGGCTCGAGCGCCGCCTCGACGGCGGCGGCGACGTCGCTCACGTGGATGAAGTCGCGGCTCTGCCGCCCGTCCTCGTAGATCACCGGCGGCTTCGCGTTCAGCAGGCGCGACGAGAAGATCGCCGCCACGCCGGTGTACGGATTCGAGAGCGCCTGCCGCGTGCCGTAGACGTTGAATAAGCGCAGCGCGGTCGACGGAATCCCGTACGCCCGCCCGATGGTGAGCGTGAGCTCCTCGTGGTCGCGCTTGCCGACGGCGTACACCGATGTCGGCTGCAGCGGCTTCGTCTCCGGTGTCGGCAGCGGCTCGAGGTCGCCGCCGCAGCTCGGGCACACGACCTCCCACCGACGCGCGGCGAGCTGCGACTCCGGGCGCGGGCGCGGCGAGACCTCGATCTCCTCCACGGGACAGCGGTAGAGGCCCTCGCCGTAGATCGACATCGAGGACGCCACGACGAGCTTCTCGACGCGGTCGCGGACCGCGAGCACGCGCTCGAGCAGCACGGCGGCGCCGATCGCATTCACCGACGTATAGCGCTCGATCTCGTACATCGACTGGCCGACGCCGACCGCCGCCGCCAGGTGGACGACGCGGTCGACGTCTCGCAGGCACCGCGCGACGGTCTCGCCGTCCCGGATGTCCCCTTCGACGAGCTCGGCGTCCGACGAGAGGTAGTCCGGCCGGCCGTCGTGGACCTGCGGGTCGAGGAGGTCGAGGATCCGCACCTCGACTCCCGCGGCGAGCAGACGGTCGACGAGATGCGAGCCGATGAAGCCGGCGCCGCCGGTGACGAGAGCTCTCACAGCCGGCAGCGTAGAAGCGTCCGCACGACGCGCAGGCCGTCGAGCGCCGTCAGCTTCTTGCCCTCCTCTCGCCCGCGCGCGACGTACTCGATCGGCACCTCGTAGATCCGGATGCCGCGGCGCAGCAGACGTGCGGTGATCTCGGCCTCGATCGCGAAGCCGCGCTCGCGCAGGTCGAGCGAGCAGAAGAGATCGGTCGCCATCGCCTTGTGGCCGGTCATCACGTCGGAGATCCAGCTGTTGTAGATCAAGTTCGCAGCGAAGGTGACGCCGCGGTTGCCGACGACGTACCAGAAGCTGAAGGCAGAGTGCGACTTGAAGGCGCGCGTGCCGTAGACGGCCTGCGCGCGTCCCTGCCGGAGCGGATCGAGCAGCAGCGCGATGTCGCGCGCCTGGTACTCGAGGTCGGCGTCCATGATCGTCGTCCACCGGCCCTGCGCCTCGGCAAGGGCCGTACGCAACGCCGCGCCCTTGCCGCGGTTGCGGTCGTGATAGACGACGCGCACGTTGTCGGGCCACGACGTTTCGCGCAGCAGCTCGCGCGTGCCGTCGGACGAGCCGTCGTCGACGATCACGAGCTCGAGCGAATCGGAGACGCCCGCCTCGAGCACCTCGGCGACGGCGCGCTCCACGGTCGCGCGCTCGTTGAACACCGGCATGACGACCGTGACCTCGACGGTCACCGTGTCCCCTCCGCGATCTCCCACGTCGCGGGCACACCGCGCCGAGCGTAGTTCCAGAGCGCCACCGCGGTCGCCCAGGTGACGAGCACGTAGTACCGCGCGATCCCGACCCCGAAGAGCGCGGCGAGGATCACCCCGAGCTGCAGGCCGAGCAGGACGTCGTAGACGGCGCCGTGCGTGATCAACGCGACGTTCAGGATGAGCAAGAGGACGTGCAGCGGGCCGCTCGCGTAGCGGAGGTGGCGGTGGGAGAGCACCTCGACCGCGTAGAGCGGCCGCAGTCGCCGCAGCATCCTGCCCTCGACGACGATCGCCCAGCAGTGCTCGAACATCCGCACCTTGCGGCGGTACTCGTCCTCGGTCGTCGGCGTCGCCTTCTCGTACGCATTCGCGTCCGGCTCGTAGACCGCGCGCTTGCCGTGCTGCACCATCACGTACGGGAGCGAGAGATCGTGGCCGAAGCGGGGGTCGACCTCGACGTAGTCCGAGCGGCGCACGGCGTAGATCGAGCCGTTGCCGCCGGTGACCGAGTCGAGCCGCGACTCGTCCGCACGCAGCGCGAGCTCGTAGCGCCAGTAGATCCCTTCCTTGTTCCGGCCGTCCTCGTTCGTGATGTTCAGCCGGCCGCAGACGGACGCGACGTCCGGATCGGCGAAGTTGCGGACGAGCCTGCGCAGCGCGTCCGGCGCCCACGTAGAGTTCGCGTCGGAGAACGCGACGATCTCGGCGTCGGTCTGCCGGACCGCGTTGTTCTGGGCAGCGACCTTGCCGCCGCGAGGATTGGCGATCACGCGCGCGCCCGCCGCCGCGGCGAGCTCATCCGTCCGGTCGCTCGGCGCGTCGCAGCTGACGACGAGCTCCAACTTGTCCGCGGGGTAGTCGAGCTCGCGCAGGTTCGCGATCCGGCGCTCGATCACGGCCTCCTCGTTGTAGGCCGCGACGATCACGGT
>DASXWV010000106.1:0-30544 GCA_036503495.1 Gaiellaceae bacterium | reverse complement strand
GCTCGCGCCGATAGCTCGGCTATCGGCGCTCCCTGCGTCCTTGCGCTGCACTCGCCTATCGCGACCGCTCGACGAGCGTCATTCTGGTTCGATCTCTTACTTGATCGCGGTCCAGGTGTCGCACTGCCGGGCATCGCCGGTCTTGAAGCCGGTCGTCAGCCATTGCTGCCGCTCGGCGGCCGAGCCGTGCGTCCACGTCTCCGGGTTGACCTGGCCCTGCGTCTCCGACTGGATGCGGTCGTCGCCGACCGACGCGGCTGCGCTGAGCGCGTCGTTCAGGTCCTGCTGCGTGATCCCGGTGATGTAGCCCGTCTGCTGCGCGTGGTTCATCCACACGCCCGCGAAGCAGTCCGCCTGCAGCTCCGACTTCACCGAGGCGCTCGTCGCGCCCTGGCGGTCGTTGCCGATGCGGTCGAGGAAGCCCAGCAGATCCTGGACATGATGGCCGTACTCGTGCGCGAGCACGTACGCCTGCGCGAGCGGCCCGTTGCTGCCGCCGAACTTCGACTGCAGCTCGTCGAAGAACCCGAGGTCGATGTAGACCTTCTTGTCGACCGGGCAGTAGAACGGCCCGACGTCGGTCGACGCGGGGCCGCAACCGGTGCTCGTCGACCCGGTGAAGAACACGGTCTTCGAGATCGTGTAGTTCTGCACGGTCTTCGACCAGTACGCCTGGATACTGTTGATGTCGGCGACGATCCGGCAGTCCTCCTTGGCGTTCGCGTCGGCGCCCGTGTTGCACTCGGTGCCGAGTACCTGGCCGGGCGACTGCTGCGCGACCGTCGAGCCGTCGAGCGGGCCGAGCGCGCCCGTGCCGCCGTTGCTGAGCAGCGTGATCGCGAGATAGATCAGCAGGCCGACGACGCCGAGGCCGCCGCCGCCGACGGCGATGTTGCCGCCGGGCAGGCCGAAGCCGCCGCCGCGGCCGCGGACGTCCTCCACCTGGGACGGGTCCAGCCGTGCTCCAGGGCGGAACTTCATGGTGCTTCAACGCTCCAGCGGCTCAAAGCGTCACGCTCGGCGGGCGCGATTTCGCGTGACCGGCGCGTTTGGGAATCCCACGCGACGAGCACGGCCTCGGCCTCGGCGGCGCCGTCGGCGATGTCGTGCGCGAAGCGGACGCTCGAGCGCCCGATCTCGACGATCCTCGTCCGGACGACGACCTCGCGTGTCCCGAGCGCGATCTCGTGCCGGTAGTCGATGCTCGAGTGGACCACGACGTTGGGCCATGCCTCCACGTCGCCGACCGTCGACCGCAGGACGGCATCGCGTGCCTCGTCGCAGTAGACGTGATAGACCGCGTGGTTGAGATGGCGGAGCGCGTCGAAGTCGTTCCAGCGGGTCGGGATCCGCAGCTCGTGCACCACGCGGTGGAACGATACGTCGAAGCGAACCCGACCTCGCGCCGTCTGCACGAGGCTCGGGCGCAGGTCATGCCGGGCGGCAACACGCGGACCGTGCTGCACGTCCCGCCGTTCCCGCTGACGATCGTCCGCGGCGAGGGTGCGCACATCTGGGATGCCGACGGTCACGTCTACCTCGACTTCCTCGGCGAGTACACGGCGGGACTCTACGGGCACTCGCATCCGGTGATCGCCGCCGCGATCCGCGCGGCACTCGAGGACGGGATCGTCCTCGGCGGGCCGAACCGGTACGAGCTCGCGCTCGCGGAGGCGATCTGCGATCGCATCCCGTCGATCGAGCTCGTGCGATTCTGCAACTCGGGCACCGAAGCGAACCTGATCGCCGTCTCGCTCGCGCGGGCCGTCACCGGCCGTTCGAAGCTCGTCGTGTTCGAGGGCGGCTACCACGGCGGCGTCTTCCAGTTCGGGCACGGCGGCTCGCCGCTGAATGCACCGTTCCCGTTCGCCGTCGGCGAGTACAACGACGTCGCCGCGGCGGAGCTCGTCGACGGCGGCACCGCGGCCGTCCTCGTCGAGCCGCTGCAGGGATCGGGCGGCGTCATCCCCGGCGAGCGCGGCTTCCTGCACGCGTTGCGCGAGGCGACGCGCGACCGCGGTGCACTGCTGATCTTCGACGAGGTGATGACCTCACGGCTGTCGCGCGGCGGCCTGCAGGAGGTCGTCGGCGTCACGCCGGACCTGACGACGCTCGGCAAGTACGTCGGCGGCGGCCTCGCCTTCGGCGCGTTCGGCGGGCGGCACGAGTTGATGGAGCGGTTCGACCCGTCCCGGCCGGATTCGTTCCAGCACGCGGGCACGTTCAACAATGCGGTGCTGACGATGGCGGCGGGCGTCGCCGGCCTGACGCAGATCTTGACCGCCGACGAGATCGCGCGGCTCAACGGGCTCGGCGACCGTCTGCGCGACCGCCTCAACCGGATCGGCGGCGGCTTCTACGCGACGGGGTACGGGTCGATGGTCGGCCTGCACTTCGACGACGACGAGCAGGGTCGGCTGACGCACCTGCACCTGCACATGCTCGAGGAAGGGTTCTCGTACGCGCGGCGCGGGTTCGTCGCGCTCTCGGTGCCGCTCACCGACGCCGACGTCGACGGGTTCGCAGCGGCGGTCGAGCGGTCGCTCGGCTAGCCGCGGAGCTTCCGCACGCGCGACTCGGCCTCGGCCACTTCCTCGGCGAGCGCGTCCACTTCCTCTCGGGCCTTGCGCGCCTGCTGCTCGGCCTTGTCCGCAGCGCGCTCCGCCGCGTGGAGCCGCTGCTCGAGCTCGCGGAGCGCCGCGGCGGCCTCGCGCCGCTCGTTCGCGCTCGCCTTCGTCGCGGCGGCGCGGGCGCGCGCCTTCGGCGCGGTCTTCGGCACGTCGATCCCGGCGAACGCGTCGAACCCGGTCGCCTTCGGCGGCTCCACGAACCGGCCGCGTGCGAGCAGCTCCCGGCCTTCCTCCGTGATCGCCGCCGAGCGGAGACCCTCGTTGATCTGCGCGAGCGCCGACGCGCTCGCACTGCCGCGCGCGTCGCGGAGCAGGCGCTCGGCCGCCTTGGTCAGCCGCTTCAGCGCATCCACCTCCTTCCGGCGCGCATCTTCGAACGCCGCCTTCTCGGCGCCGCGCAGGACGCCCGCCTGCGCCTGGCGCAGCCGGTGGCCGGCGTCGAGGAGCAGGTCGACGTCGCGCCGCTCGCGGCGGGCCAGCTGGTTCAGGGCCCAGGCTGCGACGTTCGGCTTGCGCGCCGCGGCGAGAACCTTCGCGTCGTCGCCGTCGAGCTTCTTCGCCAGTCGTTTGCGCTCGGAGACGAAGTCCTCGAGCGGCGCGCCGTACAGCTCGTCGAGCGCGTCGTCGAGCGTCACCGTTTCTTGGCGTTCGTGCGACGCTTCTTGCTGCGCGTCTTCTGCGACTGCTCGATGCTCAGGCGGAGCGCCTCCATCAGATCGGGCGGCGCCGCCTCTTCCTCCGGCCGCCGCAGCTCGTGCACGTCCTTGCCGCGCCGCTTCGCCTTGACGACCTCGCGCAGCGCGTCGGTGTACGTGTCCTCGTACTTCTCCGGCTGCCAGTCACCCGAGAAGCCCTCGATCAGAGTCAGCGCCATGTCGAGCTCCTTCTTGGCGACCGACGGGAGCTTGTCGGGGACGATGCCGGACGGCGGATCGACCTCGTCGGCGAAGTAGAGCTGCTCGAGCGTCAACGTCCCCTCGCGCACGCGCAGACAGCCGAGGTACTGTCGGCTGCGCATCACGAACTTGCCGATTCCCGCGAGCGCGGACTTCTCCATCGCTTTCACGAGCAGCGCGTACGTCTTCTCGGCGCCGTCCTGCGGACCGACGAGATAGGTGTGCGCAAAGAAGGCCGGGTCGATCTCCTCGTACGGGACGAAGTCCTCGAGGTCGATCGTGTGCTGGCCTTCGACCTGCACGGCGGCGAAGTCCTCGTCGGTGAGCTGCACGAACTCGCCCTTCTTGAACTCGTACGCCTTGACGATCTCGTCGTTCGAGACCGGCTTGTCCTCGAGCTTGCACACCTTCTGGTAGCCGATCGGCCCGTCGTCCTTCTCGTGCACGAGGTGGAACTGCAGCTTGTGCTCGTGCACCGCGCTGTAGATGCGCACGGGCACGTTCACGAGGCCGAACGTGATGGAGCCGGTCCAGAGCGCGCGAGGCGCCATCAGACGACGGTGTCTGCAGGCACGGGATTCGCCATCTCAGACGTTCTTGACCGTTGCCGCCGATGGCAAAACTGTCGATCTCTAAGAGGCGCTGGCCCGCTGCTGCCAGCGCTGGTTCCAGTTCGCGCTCGTCAGGCCCGAGACGAGTGCACGCTGGACGATGCGGCCGGCGGCGTTGCGGCCCGTGATGCTCACGCGCTGCGGCAGGTCGGTGAGTCGGAGCTCGAGCCGCGGCGCGTCGAGCGGCTGTGTTGCGCGGTCGACGTACTGCGAGCGGGCGTCGGGACGCTCGCTGACGCGCGCCTCCCACGCCTCGACGCCCTTGGCCGGCTGCCACTCGAGCACGACTGCACTCCCTTCCGCGCGCGCCCGCACGGTCATGTTGGCGGCGACCGTCGGCTTTGCCCGGTAGACGTCCCGCCGCACCGCCGGCCGGGCCTGCGGGCGCTGCGGCGCGTCTGTCGCGAGCGACCGCTTCGCGCGGTGGACCGCGAGCAGCCGCCGCAGCTGTCCGAGCGCGCGGCCGTCGGGATCGAGCGGCCGGATGCGCGACTCGAGCGTCGCGACGTCGGGCTCGATCCCGCGGGCGATCTGGGAGCGGGCCTCGTCGAGGATGCTGGTGAGCTCGGGGTGCATGGGGTGGTGGAGGCCGCGCCGTCGGCGGCGCGGCCTCCAGAGGATTGCTGCTACGGCCTGACGGTCGCGGCGCAGACGTCCTGCGACGCCGGGCCGTTGCACGTCCAGGCCGTTGCGACGAGCCGGTCGGTCGAGTCGATGCCGATGTAGTCGCCCCAGAACGGCGTGTGCCCCGCACCGCGCGGCGGCTGGGCATCGCCGTCGATGCCGCTCTGCAGCGTCAGCCGCGCTGCGAAGGTCGACCCGCCGCGTGCGACCTGGCCGTAGACGGCGCTCATCGTCCCGCTCGCCTCGCTGTAGTCGTAGTAGACGATGTCGATGCGGCCACCCGGGGTGACCGACGACCACGGCATGACGACGTCGCGGCCGAGCGGGTTGTTCGTCAGGTCGACCTGCTGCGGGAACGAGCGCCCGTGGTCGGCCGAGCGCGCGAGATAGAGATCGAGCGCGCCGGTGACGAAGTCGCCGGTCAGGAGGTCGACGGTGCCGTTCGACTCGACGCCGATCGACGCCTGCATCGACGTCCGCCACTCCTCGCCCGGCAGCGTGTACGGCGCCGGCGTCAGATCCCTCACCTTCACGCTTCGCGTGAACGCGGTCTCGCCGGGCCGGAGCTGGCTGACGACGACCGCCTGTTCGTTCCAGTCGTTGACGTATTGCCAGATTCCGGTCGTCGCGTAGATCGTCCCGTCGGGCGCGCCCGCCAGAGACGAGTCGAATACGTCGACCGAGTTGGCCCGGTAGTCGGCCGCGATCCGGTACGGCCCGTTGTACGAGCGACCGCCGTCGGCGGAGACGAGCGCGTACGAGTTGGCGACGTACGAGCCGTTCCAGATCGAATAGGAGAGCAGCACCCGGTTGTTGTACTTGTCGATCGTCAGCATCGGATGGTCGATGTTCTTGCCGAGGTTCCCCTCCGACGCGACCTTGCTCGGCGCTGCCCAGCTGCGTCCGCCGTCGGTGGAATACGACGTGTAGAGGGCAGTCGGCTTGCTGACCGACCATGCGTTGCACGTGATCACGGCGGTGCCGTCGTTCAGGAAGCCGAGCGACGGATCGCCGGCCCCGTAGTCGTACGTGGTGAAGTCGATCCCGTGCAGATAGTCGATCGACCATGTCTGGCCGCCGTCGAAGGACGTGCCGATCCCGCACGAATTGCTGCCGTAGTCGTTCCACGCCGACACGAGGTTCTTCGTGTTCAGCGGGTTGATCGCGATGTCGACCTCATTGTCACCGTCGGCGTCGGCCGTCATGTTCGTCGGCCCGGTGATCAGGGTCGCGGCGTTCGCGGCCGGTGCGATTGCGAACCAGGCGGCGACCAGTGCTGCGAGCAGCACGAGCTTGTTCATGTGTTCTCCCCTCGACCTCGGTGGTTCCCCGCGCGGAGCTTACTGCGGATTCTCAGCGCGTACCATCCGCCGCGATGGCTGACGGAAGGCTGGTCTACTCGACCGACGGCGGCGACCGGCGCCGCCGCCGTGAGCGGGAGCCGGCCGCCGCGCCGGGGGGCGACGGCATTGCTCGTGTCTCGCGCGAGAAGACGGGTCGCCGCGGGAAGACGGTGACGATCGTGCGCGGGCTTCCCGCGGCCGAAGTCGCGGCTGTCGCGGCGGACTTGAAGAAACAGTGCGGCGCGGGTGGAGCGGTGAAGGACGGCACCGTCGAGATCCAGGGCGACCACCGCGACAAGGTGGCCGCGCGCCTGCAGGCACGCGGCCACGTCGTCAAGATCGCCGGCGGCTGATCAGCCGGTGATCAGCTTGCCGTCGTACGTCAGCTGGCCGAGGTTTGCGGCGAAGTCGAACGTGCCGGACTCCTGGATGTAGCCGCTCGCGCCGGCGTAGTCGCCTGTGCCGCCGTCGATCACGCAGAGGTCGACGAACGCGTGGTCGGCGCCGGCGAGGTCGAACAGCGCGGCCTCGTGGCAGGTCAGGTCGCCCTTGTCGGTGTGGATGACGGTGTGCGCCGCGCTGAAGCCGAGCCTCGACGCGTCCGGGAACGTGTCGACGCTGACGAGGCCCGAGCCGTTGATCGAGCCGGAGGCCTCGAAGATCGAGCAGACGTGCGTGGCGGACCCGCACCCGATCTGCGTGATGTTGCGCATGTGCCCGTGCAGGGGCTGGACGTGGCCGCTCGACGTGGCCGAGAGCGCCGACGGCAGGAACACAGCGGCGGCGACCGCGAGCGGCACCAACCCCAACAGCATCATGCGGCGACGCCCGGAACGGGGTTGCATGGAAGCTCCTTTCGGAACGTGGCGAGGCGTCGATGTTCTCGCTCCGCGGCGGCCGTTGCAACACCCCGTCTTCGGGCGGCCGGACGGAACGGCGCGAATGACCGCGTTGCCCAACTGGGCGAAGCGCCCGAGGTGCACGCTTCGTCTTGATTCTTTGACCGCGAGAGGGTGGGCAGTAGGCTCTTTCTCGGGATGCTCTGTCCAAGCTGCGGCACCGAGAACCTTGCCGGAAAGAAATTCTGCAAGGAATGCGGAACATCGCTGGCCCTGGCCTGCGGATCGTGTGGAGCCGCGCTCGTAGGCGACGAGAAGTTCTGCAGCGAGTGCGGTACGCCGGTGCCCGGAGCAGACACCGGCGCGCCGGCCGCGGTTGTCCGCGGGGCTCCGTCGTCCGAGCGTCGCCTCGTCTCTGTTCTGTTCGCCGACCTCGTCGGTTTCACGTCGTTGTCCGAGTCACGCGACGCGGAGGAGGTTCGCGACCTTCTCTCCCGTTACTTCGACACGTGCAGACGTCTGATCGAGCTGTACGGGGGGACCGTGGAGAAGTTCATCGGGGATGCGGTGATGGCGGTGTGGGGCACGCCGGTGGCGACGGAGGACGACGCGGAGCGTGCGGTGCGAGCGGCGCTCGATCTCGTCGCGGCCGTGTCGACGCTCGGTCAGGAGGTGAACGCTGAGCACCTTCGGGCTCGTGCGGGGGTGCTCACGGGAGAGGCCGCGGTGACGATAGGCGCCACGGCTGAGGGGATGGTCGCCGGCGATCTGGTCAACACCGCCTCGAGGGTGCAGTCGGTCGCGGAGCCCGGTCTCGTGTACGTCGGCGACTCCACGCGACGTTCGACCGAGCAGGCGATCGTCTACGAGGACGCGGGCTCGTTCGAGCTGAAGGGCAAGCAGGGCTTGACGCCGCTCTGGAAGGCGGTACGCGTCATTTCAGGCGTCCGCGGCACGCTCAAGTCGCAAGGCCTAGAGGCCCCGTTCGTCGGCAGGGATCGGGAGCTGCGTCAGATCAAGGATCTATTTCACACGTGCGCAGAGGAGAAGAGGGCGCAGCTCATCTCGGTGACCGGCATCGCCGGGATCGGCAAGTCGCGCCTGTCCTGGGAGTTCTACAAGTACTTCGACGGGATCGCGCAGGTCGTCCACTGGCATCGTGGTCGCTGCCTCGCCTACGGCGAAGGAGTGACGTACTGGGCGCTCGCAGACATGGTGCGCTGGCGGTGCCGCATCGCCGAGGACGAGCAGCCGGGCTCAGCTCTTCCGAAGCTCCGGTCGACGCTCGAGCAGCACGTCCCCGACCCGGACGAGCGGCGGTTCGTCGAGCCGCGGCTCGCTCACCTGCTCGGGCTCGGCGAGCACGAGTCGCACGAACGGCAAGACCTGTTCGCCGCCTGGCGTCTCTTCTTCGAGCGGCTCGCGGACGTCCATCCGACGGTGCTCGCATTCGAGGACATGCAGTGGGCGGACGCGTCGCTGCTCGACTTCGTGGAGTACCTCCTCGAGTGGTCGCGCAACTCGCCGCTGTGCGTGATCACGCTCGCCCGCCCCGAGCTGCACGAGCAGCGGCCGACGTGGGGCGCGGGCCACCGCAACTTCGCCTCGCTCTACCTGGAGCCCCTCTCGCAGGAGTCCATGGACGAGCTTCTGGGCGGACTCGTTCCCGGCCTGCCGGAATCTCTGCGGGGGCAGATCCTCGCCCGCGCAGAGGGTGTCCCGCTCTACGCGGTCGAGACCGTGCGGATGCTGCTCGACCGCGGCGCGCTCGTCCAGGAAGGCTCCGTCTACCGGCCTGTCGGCGAGGTCGAGGCGCTCGAGGTCCCCGAAACGCTCCACGCGCTGATCGCCGCCCGGCTCGACGGTCTGCCGCCGGAGGAGCGCCGGCTGTTGCAGGACGGATCCGTGCTCGGAAAGTCGTTCACGCGCACGGCGCTCGCCGCCCTCACGGGGCTCGACGAGGCGGAGCTCGACGCGCTCCTCCATTCGCTCGTTCGCAAAGAGGTCGTCTCTCTTCAATCCGACCCGCGCTCGCCGGAGCACGGCCAGTACGGCTTCTTGCAGGACCTCGTCCGCCACGTCGCCTACGAGACGCTTCCCCGACGTGAGCGGCGCGCTCGCCACCTCGCGGCCGCCGAGCATCTCACGTCCGCGACGACCGAGGACGATCTGGCCGAGGTCCTCGCGTCCCACCTCGTCGAGGCCTACCGACTCGATCCCGGCGCAGTCGACGCGCCGGAGATCAGGAGCCGAGCCAGGTCGGCGCTCGTCGGCGCCGGCGAGCGAGCAGGATCACTTGGCGCCGCAGCGGAAGCGAGGCGCTACTTCGAGCAAGCCGCGGAACTGACTCAAGAGCCGCTTCAGAACGCCGAGTTGCTCGCGCGTGCGGGCGAGATGGCCGGCCTCTCGGGCGATCCCGACACCGCGCAGCGGCTGATCGAAGAATCGATTGCGATCTACGAGGCCGAGAGCGACACCCACGCCGCCGCGCGAGCCGCCTACAAGCTCGGTCGCGCCATGGCGTTCACGGGTCGTCGAGACGAAGCACTCGCACGGCTGGAGCATGCGTTCGACGTCATCTCCGGCGACGAGCCCGACGAGGACCTCGCGATGCTCGCTGCGTTCCTGGGCCGCGCGTACTGGTTCAGCGGCGACCTCGAGCGCGCCGCCGCCAGAACCGAGCTTGCGCTCGACATCGCCGAGGCCCAGGGCCTCCCTGCACCCCTGGCCGCTGCGCTCCGGGCAAAAGGGGCCGTCTTGTTCAGCCGCGGCCACCGGGAGGAGTCGTTCGGGGTCATGAAGCACGCGCTCGAGGTTGCCCTGGAACACGACCTCGCCGAGGATGCGAGCACCTGTTACTTCCTTCTCTCCGACCGCTGCTTCCGCCGCGACCGCTACGCGGAGGCCCTCGGCTACCTGGACGAGTCGCTTGCTCTTGCGAACAAGGTGGGAAGCCGTCCCTTCGAGTGGGGAGTCCTCGCGGAGAGGACATATCCGCTCTTCATGGCAGGCCGCTGGGATGACGTGGTGGCGACGACCGATGAGTTCACGCAGGAGCAGATCGATTCCGGTGGGGTCGTGCTCAGCGTGCTGCAGTCCGGGGTCTACGTCCACATCGAGCGTGGCGAGCTCGACAAGGCTCGTCGGATCTTGTCGCTCTTCTCGCGGCTCGACGGGTCGTCCGACATTCAGGATCGAAGCACGTACCTTGCCGTGACGGCGGCGGTCCGGCGGGCAGAGGGACGGTTCGCCGAGGCGCTCTCCGACGGCAGCGCGACGATCGAGGCAGCGCCGACGCTTGGTCCCGATTTTCAGGGCGTGAAGCACGGGGTCGTCGACGCGCTCGAGGCGGCGTTGGCGATGGGCGACTCTGCGAGTGCGCATGAGCTGCTCGCGTTCATCGACGGTCTGTCGCCGGGGATACGGCCGCCCTTCTTCGAGGCGCAGGCGCAACGCTTCCGCGCGCGGATGGCGGGTGACGCGGCAGGCCTGGACGATGCCGCGCGCCTGTTCGGTGAGCTCGAGATTCCGTTCTCGCGCGGCGTGACACTTCTCGAGCACGCCGAGCTGACGGGAAGTGAGGCGCCACGCGCAGAGGCGCGCGAGATTTTCGAACGGCTCGGCGCATCGCCCTGGCTCGAGCGAGCCTCGGAAGCCGCACCCCAAGACGAGTCACAGATTTCCGCCTGACGAGGCAGCAACGGGGCGTGGGCCCGGCGTCGTTGTCCGTGAACTTCGCCGGAAAGGAATCGCCTGTTTGCAGGATTTCGTAGTGGGCCGGGCAGGTCTCGAACCTGCGACCTTGGGATTAAAAGTCCCCTGCTCTACCAGCTGAGCTACCGGCCCCGCGCTCGAGTGTACGTTCCCACGCTGCGAGCAATTGCTCGACGTTGCGGCGCTGTGCGTCGTTGAACGGCAGCTGTTCGAGCAGGCGGCGGACCTCTGCCGGGTCGTCGTTCTCGACCGCTGCCTCGAGCCGTTCGCGGATCGGCGCCGGCTGCCGCAGCTGCCGGCGGAGCCAGCGGAGGAGTGAGACGTGAGCCGCTTCCACGGCCACATGATTGCGGCTGGCGCCAGGAGACCGCGCGGACGCTGCTCGCGACCTGTTCGACTCTTCGAGCGTCGCCCCGGCGGGCGAGGCAGCGACAACGCGACGAATGGGCGGTGACGGGCTCGAACCGCCGACCCCCTGCTTGTAAGGCAGGTGCTCTCCCAGCTGAGCTAACCGCCCGGACGTGGTACACGGTAATCCATGGCGTACCCGAGCACGGCGCAGCGGAGGAAGGCGCTCGCGCAGCTGCGCGCGATCCGCGAGACGCTGCCCGACACGAACGAGCGGCCGAGCCACGGCGCGCCGAGCTTCTTCTACAAGGACAAGCGGTGTTTCCTCAACTTCTGGGACAACCACCACGCCGACGGCCGCCTCGCGATCTGGTGCGCCGCTCCGGCCGGCGCGCAGGAGTTCCTCGTCGGCGCGGACCCCGAGAAGTTCTTCCGACCGCCGTACGTCGGCCACCGCGGTTGGCTCGGCGTGATGCTGCACGGCACCGTCGACTGGGACGAGATCGCCGGCATCGTCGAGGACGCGTATGCGACGGTGGCTGCGAAGTGATCGAGACGGAACGCCTCATGCTCCGCCCGCTGTCGCGCGACGACCTCGAGCCGTGGACGCGTTTCATGCTGGACGGCGACGCGCGCGCCGGGCTGCACACGCCGGAGCCCGCAACCGATCCCGCTCAGGCGGAGGCGGGCCTCGACCGCTTCGTCGAGGTCGCCGAGATGTACACGCTCATCGTCCGCGAGTCCGGGGAGACCGCCGGCTTCGTCGGGTTCGTGCCGCGGACGATGGAGTGGGGCGACGAGCTCGAGCTCGGCTGGATGCTCATGCTCGACCAGCGCGGCAAGGGATACGCGAGCGAAGCGGCCGCAGCGCTCCGCGCGACGAAGGATCAGCGGGTCATCTCGCTCATCCGGACCGACAACCCGGCGTCCGAGAGCGTTGCACGCCGCATCGGCGCGACGCGCGAGCGCGTCTTCGAGTACTGGGGCTACGAGACCGGCGTCTGGGTGAGCTAGGGAGCCAGCACGATCGACGAGCCGGCGTCGCTTACCTTCGAGCGCGGCGGCTGCTCGCACGCCACGGGCGCCAGCTTCTTGTACCTGCGCTTGACGCGTGCGCTGCCCTGCCGCGCGGGCACGGCACACGAGGCCGTCCGGCGCGTCTCGCCGGGAATCACGATCGGCGGCAGGAACCGGACCGTCGCGCGAATCCCGAACCACGGCGGCGCGGACGTCGCGCCCGCGGCCGCGGCGAACCCGAGCGCGGCCATGAGTGCGGCGGCGAGAACGCACACGCGGCTCATCGACACCGAGGATACCGCGCCGTCGATGCCCCCAACGGGATTCGAACCCGTGCTACGGCCTTGAAAGGGCCGCGACCTGGACCGCTAGTCGATGGGGGCTGAGCAGAAGAGCCAGGCTACAGGTACATGACCCAGCGGCTCGTCTGGCCGCAGGAGCAGTCCTTGTGCGGGACCGCGCAGCTCCGGCACGTCCAGAACTCCCACCAGATCCACTTGAGGTGGTTCACCTCGAGGATGAAGAGGGCGACGATCCAGAGAAGAATTTGGGTCTGCGACACGTCTCCCAACGTATCGGCGTCCCCTGCGGGCGGGCAATGGGCCGAGCGGCCCAACCTCGGCCGCCGGCGGTCCTAATAAATAGAGCAATTCGATACGGGACGGAGCGACCCTCGGAGTGGTCGCTCCGTCCCGAGCGTGTGCCGCTACCAGCGCCGGGCGCCGGTGCGGCCGATGCCGCCCGCGAACAGGCTGATCAGCCAGATCAGCGCGACGATCGCGGCAGCGATGAAGAGCCAGTGCAGCACGAAGCCTCCGGCGACGAGCGCCAGGGCGAGAATGAGAAGCACGATCAGCAGCATTCGTTTCGCCTCCTTGAGTCCGCCCCGCAAGGGGGTGGTTGCGTGGAGGAAACGGCCGACCGCCGGCCGCAGTTACGCGGCCGACTACGCGGGGATCGGGTCGAGCACGAGAACTGCGTCGCCCGTCTGGGTCTGCGAGAGGCCGAACTTGTACGTCCGCGTCTCGGTCAGCGCGTCGATCGTCTGCTGCTCGTTCGCCTTGATCTGCGACGGCAGCGGCACCTTCGGGCCGAGGGTGCGGGTCAAGGGCGCGTGCAGCTGGTCCTTGACGTCGTCCTTCTTGAGATAGATCACGTACGTGGGCTGGCTGCCGGCCGGAGGCGGGAGGAAGGCGACGACGTTCTTCGCGCCGCGGACGTAGCGGAAGGTGTAGAGCGCGAGCTCGAGGATCTCCCGCCGCACGAGCGTCCCGCGCTGCACCGACGGCTTCCCCGTCGCGATCGAGCAGGACTGCCCGAGCCCGCACAGCGAGAAGGCGTACGTGTCGTTGCCGCTGACCTGCGCGATCTGATCGGGCAGCACCTTGCCCTTCGGGCCGCGGACGACGACGTACGGGATCGGGATCTTCTGGCCGCCCGACGAGACCGCCGGCCCGCTCGTGATCACGTCGACGAGCTGGTTGCCGTCGGGGAGACGGTAGGCCGGCGCGACGTGCTCGGCGATCTGTTTCGCCGCGCCGAGGCCGCCGCCGTTCGGCTTCCACGCCGACCAGGCCGGGCCTGAGTTGATGCGGTCGCCTGCGTAGAGGACGATCCCGGCGATCGCGGCGCCGAGCACGGCCGCGAGGACGGCGTAGATGAAGAAGAAACGGAGGCGGTGGGCGCCCTCCGGCCTCGGCTCGGGCAGCGTCGGACGCTCGACCGGGGAGACGTCGGGCTTCGTGATGTCGCTCGGCTCGGTCGTGCTCAGATCCGAGGCCATGTCTCGTCCGCCGTCAGGTCGATTTCGGGAGTCCTCACCGGGAGGCTCTTCAGCAGGTCGACGACCTCGTTGCCGTACATCTCGCGCCGCTCGACGAGCTCGGTCGCGATCTTCTCGACGGCCTGCTTGTTCTCAGCCATCAGGTGGTACGCGCGGATGTACGCCTGGCCGATGATCTGGGCCGCCATCGCGCGCTTGTCGCGATCACCGAGCACGCCGCGAATCGGGTCGGCGTCGAACATGCTGCCGCCGCCCGTGCGGTTCATGATCTGCACGCCGATCTTCTCGAAGCGTTTCATGATCCGCTCGCGCGTTTCCTCTTCGGTCTCGTCGTCGAACGTGCGCGTCACCGTGATCGGCTCCGGCGCCATCGCGGACGCGCCGACCATGTACGACGCGAGCGCCGTCGTCGACTGCACGTCGCCGCCGACGCCGTTCGAGTTCTCGCCGTAGAAGACGTGCTCGGCCGCCATCGCCCCGAGCAGCATCGTCAGCGTCGCCATGTCGTCGCTGCGCCAGCGCGCGAAGCGCTCTTCCTGCTGGATGCCGTAGAAGTGGCCGAGCGAGCCGCCGCGCATCCGGACCGAGAGGCGGGTCGCCTCGAGATTCTTCTGGTAGACGTGCGACGCAAGCGCGTGGCCCGCTTCGTGGATCGCGGTCGCACGAAGCTCGTCGGGCACGGACTCGACGCCGATCGCAGTCCCCGACTCGATGGTCGTCATCGCCTCGACGAGATCGCGCCGCGAGAAGGACACGCGGCCGTCGTGCTGCGCGTGCGTGAGCGCCATCGAGCAGACCTGGTCGATCATCGCCGGCGAGTAGCCGTTGGTCATGCGTCCGATCTCGTCGCGCGCCTCGGGCGTGTCGAGCTCCGGGTCGTGCGCGACCTTGCCGAGATAGAGATCGAACACATCGACGCGGTCGTCCTTCGTCGGCGTGCGGAACCAGACGTGGCGGCCCATGCGCCCCGGCCGCGTCAGCGCCGGGTCGAGGCGCTCGATCGGCACGTTCGTCGCGCCGATGAAATAGATCTGCGCATTCAGCGGCCGCGGCGCGCGCAACCGCAGGCTGACGCGGCCGATCCGGCGCGGCACGACGTAGATCGCGTCGAGCAGCGAGTTGATCCGGTTCGTCAGGAAGCGGCGCATGAACGGCGGGTTGTCGATGCCGTCCATGACGACGAGCAGCTGGTTGAGCGCCAGCTGGCCCATGCCGCCGCCCATCATCCCGGGGAAGATGCCCTGGTTCGCGAGATTGCTCGCCTTGTGCATCCACCCCGGATACGGCGAGTGCCGCTCGGGTGCACGCTGCTCGAAGATGTGCTCGCGCCACGCGCGGTTCTCGATCACGACGTCGCCGCTGGCGGACAGCGCGCCGTTGGGGCCCTGCAGGAAGACCTCTTCGTCGAAGGTACGACTGTTGCCGAGCGCCTGGCGGCGCATGCCGACGGCGTCGATCTCGTCGATGAAGACGATGCACTGGCCGCCCCACTTGCGGGCGAGCTTCTTCGCCTTGCGCGCGAGGAAGCGGACGATCAGCGCGTCGATGCCGATGAATGTCTGCGCGAACCCGGAGCCGGGGATGGAGACGAACGGCGAGTTGAACCCGGTCGCGATCGCCTTCGCGAGCATCGTCTTGCCGGTGCCCGGCGCGCCGAGGAACAAGAGCCCTCGCTCGCGCTTGCCGCCGGCGCGCTCGAACGCCTCGCCCGACTGCCACAGCGTGACGACGCGCCGCACCTCCTCCTTCGCCTCCGCCTGCCCGCGGACGTCCTCGAGCTTCACGCCCCACTCGGCGTCGCCCGGTTCGTAGCCGCGGATCTGCGAGATGCCCATCAGCATCATCGGGCCCATGAAGATGAGGAAGTTCGCGAGGAACAGGAAGACGACGAACACCATCTGGATCCAGAAGGCCGAGCTGTGCGCGAGCTTGCTGACCTTGCTCGTGATCTGGCTCGCTGAGCCCCACCACGTCACGTGCGAGCCCGGCGCCGCGCTGAAATACCGGTAGAGGAAGATGATCGTGAACAGGGCGCCGATGAAAATCGCGAGGCGGTAGATGAATCGCCACGTCCAGGAGCGCCGCCGGTTGACGACGTCCTCCTCGCGGAGCCGCGCGTCCTCCGTGCCGAAGAGGCTCGGCCACGGGACGAGCCGCCGGATCAGCAGGTCGACCAGACCGCGGAAGCCGACGACGACGAGGGCGGTGAAGAGCACCGACTTCGGGACGCTCAGATGATCCGAGTGGCGGAAGAAGAAGTACGTCGCCGGGCTCGTCAGCAGCGCGACGATCGTCGCCACCCGCGCCAGTCGCCGGAGCTGCCCGGCGAGCGCGACGGATTCCTCGCTCGAACGCAGCATCACGGTCGTCGTGCCTTCGGCCGCCATGACCTCCCAGTGTAGACAGGCCTTGTCGTACGCTCGATACGCCGTGGCCGCTTCCTTAAATTTCTCTCACTCGACCCCCTGATGCACGATCACGACCACGCCCGGAGCGGCGACCGCCGCGCGCTCGCGACGGCGCTGGCGCTGATCGTCGCGTTCATGGCCTTCGAGGTCGCGATGGGAATCGTCGCCGGCTCGCTCGCGCTGCTGGCCGACGCCGGCCACATGCTGACGGACGCGCTCGCCCTCGCGGCCGCGCTCGTCGCGGCCCGCCTCGCCGTGCTGCGGCCGGGCGGGCAGTGGACATTCGGTCTCGGCCGTGCCGAGATCCTCGCCGCGCAGGCCAACGGGATCACGCTGCTCGTGGTCGGGGCGTGGGTCGTCTACGGCGCGGTCCGCCGCCTCGTCTCGCCGCCCGAGGTGCGCGGCGGCGTCGTCCTCGTCGTCGCGCTCATCGGCGTCGCGATCAACCTCGCCGCGACGCTCGTCCTCGCGCGCGCCGACCGCGAGAGCCTGAACGTGCGCGGTGCGTTCCTCCACGTCGCGACCGACCTGGCCGCGTTCGCCGGCACGGCCGCGGCCGGCGCGCTCGTCCTCGCCACGGGCTGGAACCGCTTCGACCCGATCGCCGGGATCCTCGTCGCCGCGCTGATGCTGCGCTCGGCGTGGTCGTTGCTGCGCGAGTCGGGCCGGATCTTCATGGAGGCGTCGCCGGCGGGGATCGAGCCCGCCGACGTCGCGCGTGCGCTCGCGGCGGACGGCGACGTCGTCGAGGTGCACGACCTGCACGTCTGGACCGTGACGAGCGGCTTTCCGGCGCTCGCCGCGCACGTGCTCGTCTCGCCGGACGCCGACTGCCACGGCGCGCGGCGGCGGCTGCAGCACGTGCTCGAGGAGCGCTTCGACCTCCATCACGTGACGCTGCAGGTCGATCACGTCGCGCGGCGCGAGCAGCCGGTTACGCTGCGTCGGGAATGAGCTACGACCTCTCCGGCAAGACTGCGATCGTCACGGGCGCCTCGTCGGGCATCGGCGCCGCGACCGCCCGCGCACTGAAGGACGCCGGCGTCCGCGTCGCGGGCGGCGCCCGCCGTGTCGACCGGCTCGAGACGGACGTCGCGCTCGAGCTCGACGTCGCCGACCCGCAGAGCGCCGAGCGGTTCGTCGCGCAGGCGGTCGAGCAGCTCGGCGGCCTCGACATCCTCTTCAACAACGCCGGCCTGGCGCTCGGCCGCTACCCGTTCACAGAGTCGAACGAGGACGACGAGCAGACCGTCTTCAACACGAACGTGAACGGGCTCGTCCGGATGACGCGGCTCTGTCTCCCGCACATCCGCGACGGCGGCCACATCGTCAACATGGGCTCGGTCGCCGGCCGGCAGGCGTACGAGAACGGCGCCACCTACGTCACGTCGAAGTTCGCCGTGCGCGGCTTCACCTACGCGCTGCGCGAGGACCTGCTCGGGCGGCCGGTTCGGCTGACGACGGTCGACGCCGGCCTCGTCGAGACGGAGTTCTCGGTCGTCCGCTTCAAGGGAGATACGGAGAAGGCGGCGTCCGTGTACGCCGGCATCGACGCGCTCACCGCGGACGACATCGCCGACTGCGTCCTCTGGGCGCTGACGCGCCCGTGGCACGTCAACGTCGACGAGATCGTCGTCAAGGCGCGCAACCAAGCCTCCGGCGGGCGAATCCTGCGCGACGGCTGATGCCGTGGCGCATCGTGATCGCGACGCGGATCTTCCCCGTCGCGGTCGGCTTCCAGCAGGCGATCCGTGCGGCAGGCCACGAGCCCGTGGCGCTGCTGACGATCCGCGACCTCGACGGCCTCTACCTCGGCGGTGCGCTCCACGATCTGCCGGGCGACCTCGACATCGTCGTTCCGGCGCGCCGGCGGTCGATTGCGCCGCTCCTCGCGGCCGTCGAGCCCGATCTCGTCGTTTGCATGGGCTTCCCCTGGAAGATCCCGCCGGACGCGCTCGCCGTGCCGCCGCTCGGCTGGCTGAACGGCCACCCGTCGCTGCTGCCGGCGCACCGCGGGCCGATCCCCGTGTCGTGGGCGATCCGGAACGGGGATCCGGAGATCGGGATCAGCTTCCACTTCATGGACGCCGACCTCGACACCGGCCCGGTCGTCGCGCAGAGCAGCATCGACGTCGGCGGCTACTGCGAGCCCGAGGAGCTGTTCGCCCGGATGGGGCCGGCGACGGGCGCGACGCTCGTCGAGGCGCTGACTCGCATCGAGGCCGGCGACCGCGGGACGCCGCAGCCCGCGGGCGGCGCGTACGAGTCGTTCTTCATTGCCGACGACGTGTGGCTCGACACGGCGCGCAGCGCCGAGGAGCAGCATCGCCTCGCGTGGGCGTGGCGGTTCGCGCCGCCCGTCGGAACCGAGGCGGGGCTGCTCGTCGAGCTCGACGGCGAGCCGGCGCGGATCGTGCGGTCGTCGCTCGAGCCGTTCGACGGCGCCGTGCGTATCGACTGCGTCGACGCGCCGCTGTGGGTCACGACGGAACCGTTACAGGCGCGCGGTCCGGAACCGTCGAATCCGTGACGCCGCGGACGGAGGGCAGCCGGTTGATGAACGTCGTGCTCGCGAGCAGCCACGCGGCGCCGAAGAGCAGGTAGCCGCGCATGCCGACGACGCTCGCGATCGGGCCGGCGAGCGCGTAGCCGGCCGGCAGGAAGACCATCGCCGACATCCAGCCGTACGCGGCAACGCGTGCGAGCTTCTCCGGCGCGATCGCCTTCTGCAGCATCGTGTCCCACACGACGCCGCCGCACGCGAAGCCGCAGCCCGCGCAGCCCGCGGCGGGCGTCAGGAGATACGGCGACGCGTGGAATGCGAGCAGCACGCTCTGCAACGCGGTCGGCAGGAAGATCCACCCGACCGCGACCAGCGGCCGGCGGAAGCGGAGGCGCAGGCCGATCAGGCTCCCGAGCAGCGAACCGACGCCTTCGCCCGTGACGACCGGCGCCCACGAGCCCGCTCCGTGCATCGAGTGCTGCGCGATGTAAGGCCCGAGGACGAAGAACGGTGCGTACGTCAGGACGAAGTAGAGCGAGATCCAGAGGCATAGCACCCACACCCACTGATGCTCGACGAACGCAGCCCAGCCCTCGCGCAGCTCGCGCACGAACCCCTGACCCACGCGTGCCACCGACTCGACGCGCACGAACGCGAGCAGGAGCGCGCTCGCCGCGTACGTCCCGCCGTCGAACACGAGCGCCGTCCCCGAGCCGACGAGCGCGACGATCGTCCCGCCCGTCGCCGCACCGACGGGGAATGCCGCGAAGCGCGCGATCGCGAGCAAGCTGTTCGCGCGTTGCAGTTCCTCGCCGGGCACGATCTCCCGCACGAGCCCGTAGAACGTCGGGTTGTAGAACGCGACTGCGGCGCCGCCCGCGCCCTGCAGGACGATCAGCTCCCAGACGTGTGCGTGGCCGGCGAGGAGCAGGACACCCATCGCGACGCGGACGCACGTGCTCGCGGCGTCGGAGGCGATCATCACCGTGCGGCGCGGGAGCCGGTCGCCGAGCACGCCGCCGACGAGGAGCATCGACACCTGCGCGAGCGTCCACGCGGCGAACGAGAGGCCGACGGCGCTCGCGCTGCCGCCGAGGTCGAGCACGGCGAACGCGACCGCGATCGGCGCGAGATACGTGCCGACGTACGAGGTCGCGCGTCCGGCGAAGAGGAGCCGGAAGTTCCGGCCTAGCGGCGGTCCGCCCATCGTCTGAGACCTTGATACGACTGCCAGAGCGGCATTGCAAGGTCGTACTGGCCGGTGTCCTCGCCCGCGTCCGACAGCTCGAGCTTGACGTAGTCGACGAACTCCTCCAGCTCGGCGCCGCCGCGGATCGTGTCGGCCCAGTCGTACAGCTCGAGCCGGAGATCGGCGAGGTGGCGCCGGACGTCGTCGAAGACGCCCCAGTGGATGAGCGCGAGCCGCTCGGGCGCCCGCCGCTCGAGCTCGTCGAGTGTCGTCTGCCACGCCTCGAGGTCGAACTCGGGCGGCGGCGTCGGCGGGATCACGAACCGTCCGGGATGGATCCGGACGCCCGCCGCGTCACCCGCGTAGAGCGTGCCGTCGCGGTCGAGGTAGCAGACGTGGTGAGACGCGTGGCCGGGCGTCGGGAAGCACTCGAGATCGAGCACGCGCTCAGCGACGACGTGCACGTTCTCTTCCGGCACCGGTGCGAGCTCGCCCCACAGCGTGTCGAAGGTGTCGCCGTACAGGCGGCGCGCGCTGCGCTCCAGGCGCTCGGGATCGATGAGGTGCGGCGCACCGATTGCCGAGACGTGCACCTGCAGCGCGGGATGCTCGCGCACGAGCACGCCGGTCGCGCCCGCGTGATCGAGGTGGATGTGGCTGAGCAGCAGGTGGCGCACGTCCGTGAGCGCGAGGTCGTGCTGCGCCAGGCCCGCCTTCAGCGCGTCGATTGTCGTCGCGGGGCCGCAGTCGAAGAGCGCCGGGCCGTCGTCGGTGTCGAGGACGTACGAGGCGATCGTCCGCTCGCGCCCGCAATGGAGCAGGTCGATCGGCTGCGGCGTCATGCGGGCACGACCGTCGTGACGACGACCGCCTCGGAGGCGACGAACTCGAGCGGCTCCGGCTCGGCCGCCGTCGCTTCCAGCCTCCGCGCGAAGACGACGAGCGGCGCCGCGCCCGGAATGAGCGCGTCGAACGCCTCGACCGGGATGACGTCGGCGACGATCCCCTGCGCGTCGGCGCGCACCGGCCCGACGAGCGCGTCGAACGGCTCGAACTCCGGCACGGTCTCGGCCTCGCCGATCTCGATCCGCAGCTCCTCGACCGGGACGCGCGTCAGGCCCGGGCGCGTCAGCACCGGCTCGAGCCAGTCGGCGAGGAAGCGGAGCTGCTCGCCGAGCGGCGCCACCCAGCGGGTTGTCATGCGCGAGCCCGTGCGTCGTGGAGGATCCTGTCCGCCTCGGAGCGGTTCCCCCAGCCGCGCGTCTCGGTGCGCTTCGTCGGCTCGAGGTCCTTGTAGCGCTGGAAGAAATGCTCGATCTCGTCGCGCAGCTCGGCGGTGACGTCGTGGATGTCGCGGATGCGCTCGAACGACGGGTCGCCGAGCGGCACGCAGAGCAGCTTCTCGTCCGGCCCCTTCTCGTCCGACATGTGGAAGACGCCGATCGGCCGCACGCGGATCCGGCAGCCGGGGAAGGTCGGGTCGGAGACGAGCACGAGCGCGTCGAGCGGGTCGCCGTCCTCGGCGAGCGTCCCCTCGACGTACCCGTAGTCGGCGGGATACGCCATCGCCGTGAACAGCCGGCGGTCGAGCACGATCCCGCCCAGCTCGGTGTCGTACTCGTACTTGTTGCGAGATCCGGAGGGGATCTCGACGAAAACCACGGCGCCGGCGGTCAACGCCGGACGGCGGCGGGGGTGAGCGCGTGCTCGAGGTCGCCGATCAGATCCTGCACCGCCTCGATGCCGACCGAGAGCCGCACGAGGTTCGGCGGCGCGGCGAACGGCGCCGTCGCGGTTGCGGCGTGCGTCATCTTCGCCGGCACCTCGATCAGGCTCTCGACGCCGCCGAGCGACTCCGCGAGCTGGAAGATCTTCGTGCGCGCGACGAGGTCGATCGCCTGCTGCTCCGACTCGGCGAGGAACGAGACCATGCCGCCGAAGTCGCGCATCTGCTTCGCCGCGATCGTGTGGCCCGGGTGCGACGGCAGGCCCGGGTAGAGCACGCGCTCGACGCACGTATTGCGCTCGAGCCAGAGCGCGACCGCCATCGCGTTCTCGCAGTGCTGCCGCATCCGCACGGCCAGCGTCTTGATCCCGCGCAGCACGAGCCAGGCGTCGAACGGGCCGGGCACGGCGCCGAGCGACTTCTGCAGGAAGTACAGGCGCTCCGCGATCGTCGGGTCGTTCGTCGCCGCGAAGCCGAGAATCGTGTCGGAATGGCCCCCGAGGTATTTCGTCGCCGAGTGCACGACGACGTCGGCGCCGAGCGCGAGCGGCTGCTGCAGGTACGGCGTCGCGAAGGTGTTGTCGACGACGACGATCGCGCCGACCTCATGCGCCGCCTCGGCGGCGGCACGGATGTCGACGACGTTGAGCAGCGGGTTGGACGGCGACTCGATCCACACCATGCGCGTGTTGTCGTCGAGATGCTCGCGCAGGTTCGGGAACTCGTCGGCGGGGACGTAGTCGAAGAGGTAGCCCTTCGGCTCGTACACCTGCGACGTCATCCGGTAGACGCCCCCGTACACGTCGGCGATCAGCACCACGCGCTGGCCAGGGTCGACGAGGTGCATCAGCGTCGTCGTCGCGCCGAGACCGGACGAGAAGGCGACGCCGTGGTCGGCGCCCTCGAGCGACGCGAGCGCCTCCTGCAGCGCAGTTCGTGTCGGGTTCGCGACGCGCGAGTAGTCGTAGCCCTTGTGCTTGCCGACCGCTTCCTGCACGTACGTCGACGTCTGGTAGATCGGCGTCGTGATCGCGCCGGTCGCGGGATCCGGCGCCTGGCCGTCGTGGATGGCGCGCGTCTCGAACTCCATGCTCATGAGTCTACGGTCTCGACCCCGAGCACCCGCGCCAGCCGCGCGAGCGCCGCGTCGAGGCAGTCGGCGAGGTTGCCGCGCACGCGCGGCTCGGCGTGGAACGCCTTCACGCGCAGCGTCCGCGACGCGCGGTCGTGCTTCAGGTCGACGCGGCCGACGATGCGCTCGCGGCGCAGCAGCGGCAGCACGTAGTAGCCGTACACGCGCTCGTGCTCGCGCTTGTAGACCTCGATCACGTGCCTGAACCCGAACGCGCGGGCGAGGAAGTCGCGGTCCCAGAGGAGATTGTCGAACGGCGAGAGCAGCACCGCGGGCGGCAAAGACCCGTCGCGTTCATCGGCGGGGAGCAGCACCGGCGCGCCGCCGTCCGCGACGTCGACGCGGCGCAGCCGTCCCTCCTCGATCCACTCGTCCGCGAACGGGCGGATCCCCGCGGTGCCGCCCTGCAGCCGCCACATCTCGGCCACCGCCTTCTCGGTCAGCGCGCCGCGCGCCTCGACCGCCCTCAACGTCGCCCAGCGCACGAACTCGTCGCGCGTGGGCGGCTTGCCCTCGAGCAGCTCAGGCGGCAGCACACGCTCGGGCAGGTCGTAGAGCCGCTGGAAGCTCTCGCGGCCGGCGATCACGAGCCGGCCGGCGGAGTGGAGCGCCTCGAGCACGATCTTCGCCGGCTTCCAGTTCCACATCCCGCCGGAACCTTTCCCGTCGAAGGCGCGGGACGGCAGCGGCCCGCGCTCGGCGATCGCGGCGAGCACCTGCTTCGTCAGCTCCGGTTCCCGCTCGAGCACGTTTCCGCGCCAGGGATGCGACGTCGCGAAGACGTTCATCCGCCAGCGGTGCATCGGGAAGTCCTCGACGGGGACGAGGCACGCCTCGTGCGCCCAGTACTCGAAGATCTTCCCTTCGCGCATCAGCTGCGCGACTGCGGGCTCGGGGTACGCGCCGACGCGGGCGCCGAGCGCGATCCGGTGGCTTCGCTCGACGGTCGAGATCGAGTCGAGCTGCACGCACGCGAGCCGGCGGATCGCCGCGAGCACCTCCTGTTTCGTGCCCGTGCGCGGGCGCGACGTGTACCCCTGCGCACGCACCAGGCGGGCGCGCAGTTCTGCAAGGCTGATCGCCGTGTCGACCTTCGCCACCTTCGTATTCGATCAGCTGCCGCCGCCTCCACAGCGGGTGCTCGAGATCGGCTGCGGCAGCGAGGGCGGCCTTGTCGCGGCGCTGGCCGAGCGCGGCTACGACACGCTGGGCGTCGACCCGCACGCGCCCGTCGGCGAGCGGTTCGTCCAGGCCGAGTTCCAGACACTCGACGGCACGTGGGACGCCGTCGTCGCCGGCCGCATGCTGCACCACGTGGAGCCGCTCGTGCCCTCGCTCGACAAGCTCGCGTCACTCGCGCCGCTGCTCGTGGTCGACGAGTTCGCGTGGAACCGGATCGACCGCGCGGCCCAGGACTGGTACGAGGCGCAGTACCGGATGCTGCGGGCGGCCGGCGCAGAGCCGTACGGCCCGCCCTCGCTCGACGAGTGGCGCTGGCGGCATCCGGGGCTCCACCCGGACGACCTCGTGCTGCGCGAGCTGCGCGAGCGCTACGACGAGCTCGTGTTCGAGCGGATCCCGTACCTGCACCGCTGGCTCGGCGGGCCGAGCTCGGAGGCGCTCGAGCAGGCGCTCGTCGACGCGGCCGCGATCCCGGCGATCGGCTACCGCTGGGCAGGTGTCTCGAGGACGTCGACGACGCGCTCCGCCGCCGACGCGCGGTAGTCGCTGCCGAGCCGCTCCTCGAGGATCTTCGCCAGCTCGCCGTTCTCCGCGAGCTCCTGCGTGATGTCGGCGCCGCCGACGAGCTCGCCCTTGACGAAGACCTGCGGGATCGTCGGCCAGCCCGACACCTCTTGCAGCTCCTGGCGGATCGCCGGGTCTGGGAGGATGTTCACCGCCGTCACCGGCGCGCCGGCCTCGCGCAGCGCGCGCAGGGCGCGATCCGAGTTGCCGCACATGACCATCTGCGGCGTTCCCTTCATGAAGATCGCGACGGGCTCGTTCTCGATGACGTCCTTGATCCGGCTCTGAAGCTCGCTCACTGTGTCCCTCTCGTCTTGATTCGCAGTTCGTGGATGGTGCCGTCGCGCAGCGGCTCGGCGAGCGCGTCATTGACGCGCCGGTGCTGGTCGAGCAGCGACAGCCCGTTCAGGCTCGGCGCGGTCAGGACCACCTGAAAGTGGTCGCCGCCGCCGGTGCGGTCCTCGACGCTCAGCTCCTGCGCATCCGGGAACGCGTCCCGCAGCAGGGTTTCAAGACGTTCAACGGCCACGCCGCCATCGTAGAGGCGGCGTGGCCGTCTGCGCTTCGTGGAACACCCCGAAGGTTGTCCCTACCCTTAGCCGGATGGAGGAGCTGGGGCTGTTTCCGCTCGGGATCGTCCTGCTGCCGACGGAGCAGGTGCCGCTCCACATCTTCGAGCCGCGCTACCGCGAGCTGATCGGCGAGTGCATCGCGGAGGACGGCGAGTTCGGGCTGCTCTTCGCGGACGAGGGCGGCATCCGCGAGATCGGCACGCGGGCACGTGTTGCCGCGGTCCTCGAGCGGTTCGATGACGGCCGACTGAACATCGTCGTCGTCGGCGGCTCGCGATTCATCGTCGACCGGCTGACGGAGGGCCGGTCGTTCATGACCGCGGAGGTCTCGGACGTCGCCGACGAGCCCGGCGAGGTCGAGCCGGACACGCGCGCGACCGCCGCCGGCGCGTTCCGCGCGCTCGCAGTGCTGGCCGGCGCCGAGACCGAGATCGACGAGCAGTCGCCGCAGCTGTCGTTCGAGCTGGCGGCGCAGGTCGAGCTCGCCGCGGACGAGAAGCAGTTCCTCGTCGAGTCGCGGTCGGAGCAGGAGAGGCTGGAACGTGTCGCGGAGCTGCTCGACGAAGCGCGCCGGACGCTGATCGCGACGCGCGAGCTGGGCGAAGTAGCAAAACGCAACGGTTCACGCCCGCATTAGCGAGGCTTGAGCGACCGACGAGGCGGAGCTAACGCGCAGCGTTAGCGACGCGCTCCGAGAGCGAGCGCGCGGCCCCCGCCGCGCTCGCGGCATTGGCCGGTCATGAGCGGCAAGCCCGCTGCACGGAGCGCTGCCGAGACCGCGCTCTCGGCAGCGCGCAGTTCCCTTTCCCCGCGAGGATTGCGCAGCAATCCGAGCGAGCTACCGCCGTCGCCCGCGAGGATTGCGCAGCAATCCGAGCGAGCTACCGCCGCCGCGCGAGGAACTCGAGCAGGTCGGACCGGGTCAGCACGCCGACCGGCCGGCCGTCGCGGGCGACGACGATCGCGTTCGTCCCGCCGCTCAGCTGCGGGAAGACGTCGTCGACCGTCGTCGACGCCTCGACCGCCGCCAGCGGCGGCTGCATCGCCGACGCGACGTCCGCGTGCAGCACATCGGGGTTCGTGAACACGCGCTCGAGCAGTGCGCGGTCCTGCAGGGAGCCGATCACGTCCGCGAGCGAGTCCGACGAGCCGTCGCGTACGACCGGCACCTGAGAGATGCCGTAGCGCTGCATGACGTCGATCCCCTCGCCGACCTTCTGGTGCGCGGCGATCGTGATCAGCGCCGGCACATCGCCGCCGTGCTTCGCGCGCAGCACCTCTTCGATCGAAGGGCTCGGCGCGTGCCGCTCGACGAAGCCGTGCTCGAGCATCCAGTTGTCGTCGTAGATCTTCGACAGGTAGTTTCGCCCCGAGTCCGGGATCATCGTCAGCACGCGCTTGCCCGCGCCGAGCCGCTGGGCCACCTGGTATGCGGCGTACAGCGTCGTCCCGGCCGAGCCGCCGGCGAGGATCCCCTCCTCGCGCGCGAGCCGCCGCGCCCAGAGGAACGACTCCCGGTCGCCGACACGGATCCACTCGTCGACGACGTCGGGGTCCATCGTCTTCGGCCACGTGTCCTTGCCGATCCCCTCGACGAGATACGGGTGGACGCCGGCGTCGTCGGCGGCGGTGTACACCGATCCCTCGGGATCGGCGCCGACGATCAGCACGTCCGGCGCGTGCTCCTTGAAGTAGCGGCCGACGCCGCTGATCGTCCCGCCGGTGCCGACGGAGATGACGAGCGCGTCGATCTCGCCGCCGCCCGTCTGCTCGAAGATCTCCGGACCGGTCCGCTCGTAATGCGCCTGCGGGTTGTTCATGTTCGAGTACTGGTCCGGCTTGAAGCCGCCGGGAATCTCCTCGGCGAGCCGCGACGACACTGAGTAGTACGACTCGGGCGAGTCGTGGTCGACGGCGGTCGGCGTGATCACGACCTCGGCGCCGTAGGCGCGCAGGAGCGAGATCTTCTCCTGCGACATCTTGTCCGGCATCACGAAGATGCAGCGGTACCCCTTGACGGCCGCTGCGATCGCCAGCCCGACGCCGGTGTTGCCCGAGGTCGGCTCGACGATCGTCCCGCCGGGCTTCAGCTTCCCCTCGCGCTCGGCCGCCTCGATCATCGGCGGCCCGATGCGGTCCTTCACGGAGCCGCCGGGGTTCAGGTACTCCAGCTTCGCGAGCAGCTGCGCGCCGCCGCGCGGGCTGAGCTTGTCGAGCCGCACGATCGGGGTCGCGCCGACGAGCTCGAGGAGCGTCGGATAGTCCTGCGCCACGCGGCTAGCGTAGACGCGTCGGGCGCCGCGCCGTTAGCCGGTCGCCGCAGCCACCTCCGACTCCGCCTGTTCGAGCTCGCGCCCGCGCACGAGCAGGAGCGCAGCCAAGACGGATACGGCACCGATCGCCGCGAACACCCAGAACGCAAGCGCGAAGCCGCTCGTCATCGCGCTCGCCGGATCGTGACCCGTCCCGAGCAGCGTGCGCATGTGCGTGAACGCGACGGTTGCGGCGATCGCGACCCCGAGCGCACCGCCGATCTGCTGCGACGTGTTGATCAGACCCGACGCGAGGCCCGCCTGATGGCCTTCGACGCCGGCGAGCGCCGCGATCGACACGGGGATGAACGAGAACGCGAGGCCGACGCCGACCATCAGGTAGCCCGGCAGCAGATCTCGCACGAAATGTCCGTGCACCGGGATCTGCGCATACCAGAGCATTCCGCCGGTCATCAACGCCAGCCCGATCGTCAGAACCGGCCGGACGCCGATCCGCGTCACGAGCGCCTGCGCCGCGCCGGCGGCCGGGATCGTCACGCCGGCGGTCGCGAGGAAGGTCAGGCCCGCCTGGAGCGCCGAATAGCCGAGCACCTGCTGCACGTACAGCGTCAGCAGGAAGAAATTCGAGAAGAGCACCGAGCCGAGCAGGAAGCCGCACACGTTCGCACCCGTCACGGTATGGATGCGGAAGATGCGGAACGGCATCATCGGCTCGGCGATCGACCGCTCGATGACGATGAACGCCGCGAGCAGGATCGCCGCTGCGACGAGGAACAGGATTGTGCGCGCGCTCGCCCAGCCGACGTCCGGCGCCTTCGAGATGCCGTAGACGAGCAGCGCGAGTGAGCTCGTGATCGTGGCCGCGCCGGCGGCGTCGAAGCCGCGAAGCCCCGGGATGCGCGACTCGTGCACGATCGGCCGCGTCAGCGCGAGGACGATCGCACCGACGGGGACGTTGACGAAGAAGATCCATTCCCAGCCCGCGTAGCGGGTGAGGATGCCGCCGAAGAGCACACCGGCGGCGGCGCCGCTGCCGCCCATCGCGCCCCAGATGCCGAGCGCCTTGTTTCGCTCGGCGCCTTCCTCGAATGTCGTCGTGATGATCGACAGGGTTGCCGGCGAGATCATCGCGGCGCCGAGGCCCTGCACCGCGCGCGCCGCGACCAGCACGCCGATCGAGCCGGCCAGGCCGCAGACGAGCGACGCGAGTGAGAAGAGCGTGATGCCCGCCATGAAGATCCGTCGCCGCCCGAGCAGGTCGGCGGCGCGTCCCCCGAGGAGCAGGAAGCCGCCGAAGGCGATCGCGTAGGCCGTGACGACCCACTGCAGACTCTTGTCCGATACGTGCAGCGACGTCTTGATCGACGGCAGCGCGACGTTGACGATCGAGACGTCGAGCACGGTCATGAACATCGCGACGCAGACGAGGGCAAGCGCCTGCCAACGGCGTGGATCGGGTGTCAAGGTTCCTCCTCGGACGGAAACGGCTCCCCGGGAGTATCCCCGGAGAGCCGCCCGCTTGCTAGAGGGGGCCGCCGGCGGCCGTCACGGCGAAGCCCGATCAGACCCGGCCGAACCGCGCCGTCAACCTCACGATTCCGTGAACAACGCACGTTTCGCGCCGGCCGCAGCGCGCGCTCCAGCCGACGAACCGCCGGCCGCGCGCCGGCGTCGCCCGCAGACGGACTGAGGCCGCAGCGAAGGATCCGGTGCACCGTCCGGGGCACGACACGCCGGCGGGCGAGCTCGTGACGCGTCCGCCGCCCGTGACGGCGAGCGTGAGCCTCGTCTTCGCCTTGACGAACGTCGCCGTCGCCGCGGTCTCCCCGCCGACCGCGACCGTGCACGACGGCGTCCTGCCGGCGCACGCACCAGACCACGAGTCGAACACCCAACCGCGCTCGGGCGCGGCGGCGACCGCGACTTCCTGCCCCGCGTCGAGGGGCAGCGAGGTGCAGCCTGCCTCGCACGGCAGATCCGTCCTCGCGGCGCGCGTGACGAGGTGACCCGAGCCGGCGACCGCGAGCGAGAACGGGAACTGTGGCAGGTGCGACAGCCAGTCCGAGTCCTGTACGTCCCAGACGATGCCGGAGTGGCCGTAGTAGTCGTCGCGGCCGGCGTCGAGCGCGACGCCGTCGAGCGTCGACTCCTCGCCGAGGAATGGATACATCACGTCGAACGTGCTGTCGCAGACGTGCCCGGACGACCGCTCGCACTCGTGCGGCGCTCCCTCCGGAACGGCGCCGAGGTTGTGCAGCAGCTCGTGCGCCGCGATCTCGGCCGTCTGGCCGGTCCCGGGCGGGCCGACCGAGCACGACTGCATGAAGATGTAGACGATGCCTTTCGCGCCGCCGCTGTCGTCGGCGAGATAATCCGTCTCGCCGCACGTCGTCGAGGTGGCGATCGGCGCGTCGAAGTAGACGATCGTCTTCTGGTTGTCGGAGAAGACGGACCGCAGCTCGCGGTCGAGCCGGATCGACGGCGTGTTCTCCAGCGTGTACACCGCAGACCGGTTGGGTAGCCGCACGAAGCCGATGTCGAGCGCGGCGTACTTCGACGTGCAGCCGGGGAACGGATAGCGGTCGAAGCGCGGCGCGCGCGTCGCGTCCTGCGTCTCCCACCACTGGTCGATCCATGCCGCGTCGGTCGCGATCCCCGACGCCGTCGAGAGAAAGTTGTCGGGCGCGTCGGACGGGACTGCGTACACGAACCGGATCTGCCGTTGTGAGGCGACTTCGAGATCCGGCACGCGGTTCGTCGTCACCTCGTCCGTCCCGCACCAGGTCACCGCGACCGGCTTCGCGGCAGCGACCTGCGGCGCGGCGAGCGCCAGCAGCACGACGAGCAGCAGCCGCTTCACGCTAAGAAGCTCTCACACAATGAGCGATTGTGTCGCCCGGCCGCGCTCGGATCGACGAACTTCATTGTGTGAGCGCTTCTAAGAGATCGAACCAGAATGAGCGACTGTGTCGCGCGGCCGCGCTATGCGGCGCATCGCCGCCTTCCGGCCGAAGGCCGGAGGCTCGCGCCGATAGTTGAACTATCGGCGCTCCCTGCGTCCTTGCGCTGCACTCGCCTATCGCGACCGCTCGACGAGCGTCATTCTGGTTCGATCTCTAATGCCGGAAGTGCCTGCGCCCGCTGAAGACCCTCGCCGCGCCGGCGGCGGTAACGGCGTCGACGACCTCCT
>DASXWV010000105.1:0-26307 GCA_036503495.1 Gaiellaceae bacterium | reverse complement strand
GACACCGCCGCCGGTCAGCTCCTTGACCTCGCTGACGGCGTTCTCGGCCGCGACGGCGTGCGTCGCGCCGAGCGCGCGTGCCAGCTCGAGCTTCTCCGGCACGACGTCGACCGCGACGATCGTCGCCGCGCCCGCAAGCCGCGCACCCTGCACGACGGCGAGGCCGACGCCGCCGCACCCGATCACCGCGACGGACGATCCCGCCTGCACCGGCGTCGCCCAGAGCGCCGCTCCGGCGCCGGTCGAGAAGCCGCACGCGAGCAGGCACGCCTGCTCGACCGGCAGCGCCTCGGGCACCTTGACGGCGCACGCCTCGTGCACGACGACGCGGTCGGCGAACGCGCCGCAGCGGAGGACGGGCGTGAGCAGCGCGCCGTCAGCCGCACGGTGCAGCCGCCGCCGCGCGCGCAGGTTGTTCGAGCAGCGGCGCGGGTCGCCGCGCAGGCACGCGCGGCAGGTGCCGCAGGGCGCGCGCCAGGCGATCACGACGCGGTCGCCGGGTGCGACCATCGTCACCTCCGGGCCGACGTCCTCGACAACGCCGGCGCCTTCGTGGCCGAGCAGGATCGGAAATCGCATCCCCCAGCCGTCGGTGTCGACGACATGCCGATCGGTGTGGCAGACGCCGCACGCCTCGACGCGCACGGTCACCTCGGCCACACCCGGCGCGTCGAGCGTGATCTCCTCGACCGCGGGCGCGGCGCCGGGCTCCGCGTAGACGAGGCCGCGCGTCATGCGCGGGAGCCTACGCCGCCGCGCGCCGCAACTGCTCGTCGAGCGGCACGAGCGCGAAGCCGAACGTCTCGACCGCGTCGGGCGAGGTGACGATGTTGTCGCCGAGCGCGAGCATCGTCAGCTGGTCGCGCGTCACCGGCGCTCCCGGGAGCCGTTCCGTCACCGCAGCCTGCGCACGCATGACGGCGAACGGGACGTGCAGCGAGGGCCGCCGCGCGCCGAGCACGCGCTTCAGCCGCGCCCAGAACTCGTTCCACGTCGGCGCGTCCGGGCCGCCGATCTCGAACGTCCGGTTCGCGACGTTCGGGGTGTCGAGCGAGCGCGCGTAGTACTCGGCGACGTCGTCGACCCAGATCGGCTGCAGCCGCTGCGTGCCCGGGCCGATGATCGGGGTCACGGGCGCGAAGCGCGCAAGCCGGACGAACGTCGGCAGCACTCCGCCCTCCTTCCCGAAGACGAACGACGGCCGGAAGATCACGTGCTCGAGACCGGACTCCTTGAGGACCTGCTCCATCGTCCACTTCGCGCGGTAGTACGGGACGGCATCCTTCGTCCGCTCGTCGAGACCGAGCGCGCTCGCGAGCACGAAGCGGCCAACGCCCGCGTCCTGCGCCGCCGCAACGAGGTTGCGCGTCCCCTCGGCCATCACGCGCTCGAAGTCGGCGGGCCGGCCGGAGATGATCGCGACGAGATGGACGACCGCGTCGACGCCGGTGCACGCCGCGCGCAGCGAAGCCGGGTCGGTGACGTCGCCGCGCGCGAGCTCGACGCCCCAGGCGCTCAGCCGCCCGGCCCGCGCCGGCTCGCGGACGAGCGCCCGCACGCCGACATCCCTGCTCCGGAACGCGTGCACGACGTGCGGCCCGATGAACCCGGTCGCACCGGTGACGAGGACCGTCACTCGCCGCTCTCGAAGTTCTTGAAGTAGCGCGACGGCGTCGGGCCCTCCTGGCCGCGGTACTTCGAGCCGATCGCCGACGACCCGTACGGAACGGTCGCCGGCTCGGTCATCTGCATGAAGGAGATCTGCCCGATCTTCATCCCGGGGTAGATCGTGATCGGCAGGTTGGCCACGTTCGAAAGCTCGAGCGTCACGTGGCCGTCCCAGCCCGGGTCGATGAAGCCGGCCGTCGAGTGGATCAGCAGCCCGAGCCGCCCGAGCGAGGACTTGCCCTCGAGGCGGGCGACGAGGTCGTCGGGGAGGCGGATGCGCTCGAGCGTCGAGCCGAGGACGAACTCGCCCGGATGGAGGACGAACGGGTGGCCGTCGTCGGCCTCGACGAGCTCGGTCAGCTCCGCCTGCTCGACCTTGACGTCGATGAACGGATAGCGGTTGTTGTGGAAGACCCGGAACAGACGGTCGACCCGGACGTCCACCGACGACGGCTGGAGGAGCGACGCGTCGTACGGGTCGATCTCGATGCGCCCCTCTGCCAGATACCGGGAAATCGTGGCGTCGGAGAGGACCACGGCGGCGATTCTACGGATACCATCCCGGACCTTCGTGGCAGTTGCATCGGATATCGACGACTCCGACCTGCGACGGCAACGGCGCGACCGGCGACGCAGGCAGATCCGCCGCCGTCGTATGAGCGCGCTCGCCGTCCTTGTCGTGCTCGCGGCGGCGGCGCTCGTCGGCCTCACCCGACTCGTCTCCGGGGCATCGGCCGGCGCGGCCGCGACATTCATCCGGCCGGTCGCGGCGGCGATGCCGACGATGCCGTTCCACACGCAGACGCCGGAGGAGATCCGCGGCGTCCATGTCACCGGGCCGCTGATGAGCGTGCCCGGCAAGTTCACGCAGTACCTCGGCCTCACGCGGTACGGCCTCAACACGCTCGAGATCGACCTCAAGGACGAGAGCGGGAACGTCTCCTTTACGCGCGGCGCGCCGCTGATCGCGCGCACCGACGGGGCCGCGCGCGCGTACTTCGACCTGCGGAAGGTCGTGCGCCGGGCGCACGCCCGGGGGATCTATCTGATCGGCCGCGTCGTCTCGTTCGAGGACCCCATCACCGCCACCGCGCATCCCGAGCTCGCGATCCACCGGAGCGACGGCTCGCTCTGGCACACGGCCGGCGGCCTTGCGTGGCTCAATCCCTACAGCCGGAAGGCGTGGAAGTACGACGTCGACGTCGGCGTCGCCGCCGCGAAGGCGGGCTTCGACGAGATCCAGTTCGACTACGTGCGCTTCCCGAGCGACGGCGATCTGTCGTTGATCCGCTTCCCGGGCGCGCACGCGCAGCCGAAGAACCAGACGGTGCCGGCGTACCTCCGCTACGCGCGCTCGCGCATCCATCCGCTCGGCGTTCGGATCTCCGCCGACGTGTTCGGGCTGTCGGCCACGAACGAGCTCGGCATCGGCCAGCACCCGCGCCAGGTCGGCGCGATCGTCGACGCGCTCTATCCGATGACCTACCCGTCGCACTACACCTCCGGCGAGTTCAACCTCCCCGATCCCAATGCGTCGCCGGGCGCAACGGTCATGTTCTCGCTGCAGGACTTTCGCGACCAGGTGCCGCTCGGGCGGGCGGTGCTCGTGCCGTGGCTGCAGGACTTCTCGCTCTACCGCACCTACACGCCGGCGGACGTCGCCGCGCAGGTCCAGGCCGCGCGGATGATGCACACCGGCGGCTTCATGCTCTGGAACGCGGCGGGGGTCTACACGCCGCAGGCGCTCCGGCCCGCGAAGGCGCCGCCGTCGCTGCCGGAGCTGCCGGCTCCTCAGCTCTAGCGCCGACCGAACCGGTACCGTGGTTGCGTGGCCACGACGCGCGCGATCCACTTGCAGACGAGCATCCCGGGTCCGCGGTCGGCCGCGATCCTCGAGCGCAAGGCGCGGGTGGTCGCCGACCCGAAATCGATCTATCTGCCGGTCGTCGTCGAGGAAGCGCACGGTTCGACCGTCACCGACGTCGACGGCAACACATTCATCGATTTCACCGGCGGCGTCGGCGTGCTCAACGTCGGCCACACGCATCCGCGCGTCGTCGAGGCCGTGCAGGAGCAGGCCGCAAAGTTCATCCACACCGACTTCACGATCGTCCCGTACGAGGTGTACGTCACGCTCGCGGAGCGGCTGCTCGCCGTCGCGCCGTTCGCGGGCCCGGCGAAGGCGGCATTCTTCAACGCCGGCACCGAGGCGGTCGAGAACGCGGTCAAGTTCGCGCGCGCATACACGCGCCGGCCGGCCGTGATCGCCTTCGAGGGCGCGTTCCACGGCCGCACGCTCCTGTCGCTGTCGCTGACCTCGAAGACGCACCCGTACAAGGCCGGACTCGGGCCGTTCGCGCCCGAGGTCTACCGCGTGCCGTTCCCGTACGAGTACCGCGGCGTCGACGCGGACGCGGGGCTCGCGGCGATCGAGCAGGCGTTCCTGACGCTCGTCGCGCCGGAGACGGTCGCCGCGATCGTGTTCGAGCCGGTGCTCGGCGAGGGCGGGTTCGTGCCCGCGCCGCCGGCGTTCGTCGAGGGGCTGCGGGGAATCTGCGATCGCGAGGGCATCGTCATGGTCGCCGACGAGGTGCAGACCGGCTTCGGGCGCACCGGACGGATGTTCGCCATGGAGCACTTCGGCGTCGAGCCCGACCTGATGACGGTCGCGAAGTCGATCGCCGCCGGGCTGCCGCTCTCCGGCGTCCTCGGCAAGGCCGAGATCATGGACGCGCCCGCCGACGGCGGTGTCGGCGGCACCTACGTCGGCAACCCCGTCGCCCAGGCGGCGGCGCTCGCGGTACTCGACATCTTCGAAGAGGAGCAGCTCGTCGACCGCGCCCGCCGCGTCGGCGAGGCGATTCGCGGCAGGATGCTGGAGTGGCAGGAGCGCTACCCGGCAATCGGCGACGTTCGCGGCCTCGGGGCGATGCTCGCGATCGAGCTCGTCGAGGATCGCACGACGAAGGCGCCGTCGCCCGGCCTCGCCACGCGGATCACCGCCGAAGCGGCGGACCGGGGCCTCCTGCTGCTCAAGGCCGGCGTGCACGGCAACTGCATTCGCGTCCTCTGCCCGCTCGTGATCACCGATCAGGAGCTCGACGAGGCGCTCGGGGCCTGGGGCGAGGCCCTGGAGGCGGTTCTCGCGTAGCCCCGCGGGCCGCTGCCGCGTTCTATCAACGTGGCGACCGGCGCTCGTTCCTCCCGTGCTGCGACCATGACCGGTGAGCTCGTCGCCGACCGCTACGAGCTCGAGGAGCTCGTCGGCAGCGGCGGCATGTCGAGCGTCTACCGCGCGCTCGACACCTTGCTCGAGCGCAATGTCGCGCTGAAGATCCTCCATCCACACTACGGCGACGACGCCGAGTACGTCGAGCGGTTCCGGCGCGAGGCGCGCTCGGTCGCGCAGCTCTCGCACCCGAACATCGTCACGGTCATCGACCGCGGCAACGCCGACGGGCAGCAGTACATCGTCTTCGAGTACATCGACGGCGAGAGCCTCAAGCACCTCGTCGATCGCACCGGCCCGCTGCCGGCGCGGCGCGCGATCGAACTGGCGCTGCAGATCGCCGAGGCGCTCGCGTTCGCACATCAGGCCGGGCTCGTGCACCGCGACGTCAAGCCGCAGAACGTCCTGGTCACCGAGGACGGCGAGGCGAAGGTGACCGACTTCGGCATCGCCCGCTCGCTCGACGTCGAGCACGGCGTCACCCAGACGGGAACCGTCCTCGGGACGAGCAACTACCTCTCGCCGGAGCAGGCGCGCGGCCAGACCGTCACGCCGGCGACGGACGTGTACTCGCTCGGCGTCGTCATCTACGAGATGCTCACGAGCGAAGTCCCGTTCCCGGGCGAGAACTTCGTCGCGGTGGCGATGAAGCACATCAACGAGCCGCCGCCGTCACTGCTCGAGAAGCGGCCGGACGTGCCCGTCCGGCTCGTGCACGCAGTCGAGCGCGCGCTCGCGAAGGACCCGGCCGACCGCTTCCCGACGATGGACGCGTTCGCAGCCGAGCTGCGGTCGTGCCTCGCCGCGATCGGGGAGCCGGATGCGGCGCGGACGTTCATCCAACAGAGCCCGGTGCTGAAACAGAGCCGGCCGCGGCGGACGCGGACGGGTGCGGCGCGGTCGCGCTGGCCGGTCTACGGCGTGCTCGTGTTGCTCGTCGCCGCGGTGGCGGTCGCGGCGGTGCTCGTGCTCGGCCGCTCGGGCGGCTCGGCACGTGACAATTCGTCACAAGGTTCGTCGGGCGGTCGGGCGATCAGCCTCAGCGGCGCGCGCGCCTACGACCCGGTCGGCGGCGACGGGGAGCACGATTCGGCCGCGCCGAACGCGACCGACGGAAACCCGTCGACGTACTGGGACACCGAGCACTACCAGGGTGGGCTCGGGAAGCCGGGGGTCGGCCTCGTTCTCGACACCGGCCGCGCCAAGACGGTGGAGACGATCACGGTCAAGAGCACCACCCCCGGGTTCACGGCCGAGATCCTCGCCGGCAACTCGCTCTCGACGCAGCCCAACATCGACTCGGGCTCACAGACCGTCGGCGCCTCGACGTCGTTCACGCTGCACGGCGCGCACGCGCGGTACTACATCGTGTGGATCACGAACCTCGGCTCGAACGTGTCCGCGCGCATCAACGAAGTCACTGCACGCGGCTAATACTCGAGCTGCGAGCGCCGCTCGCGCCGTTCGAGCGCGAGGTCGATCAGGCGGTCCAGCAGCTCCGCATAGCCGATACCCGACGCCTCGAACAGCTTGGCGTACACGCTCGTCGCCGTGAAGCCGGGCATCGTGTTCAGCTCGTTGACGATCACCTCGCCGTCACGGCTCCGGACGAAGAAGTCGACGCGGGCGAGGCCTTCGCACTCGGAGGCGACGAAGGCGTCGACCGCGCGGCGCTGAACGAGCTCGATCGCCTCCTGCGGGAGCTCAGGTGGAACGACGAGGCGCATACCGTCTTCGTCGTACTTTGACGCGTAGTCGTACCAGTCGTGTCCGAGGGTGTCGATGCTGCCCGGCAATGACGCGATCGGCGGCGGCACGCGGTTGCCGAGGACACCGACCTCCACCTCGAGGCCGTCGACGAACTCCTCGACGAGCACCTTCTCGTCGTGGCGGCGCGCGAGTGCGACCGCTTCGGCTAGTGACGATTCGTCACGAACCTTCGAGATGCCGACGGAGGAACCGAGCCGCGCCGGCTTGACGAACACGGGGTAGCCGAACGGGTTGCCGACGGCGTCGCCGAGCCGGATCGTGTGGTGCCGCGCTACCGGGATGCCGCTGTCGCGCATCACCTTCTTGAACAGGTCCTTGTCCATCGCGAGCGCCGACGCTGCGACGCCCGAGCCGACGTACGCGACGTCGAGGAGCTCGAGCAGCCCTTGCACGGTGCCGTCCTCGCCGAACGGGCCGTGCAGGATCGGCAGGACGACGTCGACCGACCCGAGCACGGCCGGCGTCAGCTCGTCCGCAGCCGGCACCGGGAGCGTCGAGGCGGCCGGAGAGCTTGTGACAATTTGTTGCAAGCCGCTTTCGAGCTCCCACGCCCCGTCCCGGCCGATCTGGACATTGACGACGTCGTACCGCTCGGGATCGAGCGCCGCGAGAACCGATCGCGCCGACGCAAGGGAGATCTCGTGCTCGCTCGAACGGCCGCCGGCGAGCAGCGCGACGCGCAGGCGGCGCGCGCTCACGGCGTCGTTGTCGTGTCCGTGGTCGTCGTCGCGGGCGCGTTCGCGAGATGCCCGACGGTGAGCGTGACGGTCGTCCCGGGCTTCGCCTGCTCGCCGCCGCCGGGCGACTGCGTCAGCACGCTGCCGTCGAGGTTCGGATCGGTGACGTCCTCGTGGACGATCTTCCACTTGAAGCCCGAAGCCGCGAGCGTCGAGGTCGCCGAACCGACGTCCGTCGAGGTGACGTCGGGCACCGTCGACGTGGTCGGCCCCTTCGACACCGTCAGCGAGATCACCGAGCCCTTCCCGGCCGACTGTCCGGCCGGCGGCGCCTGGTCGATGACGGTGTTCGCCGGCTGATCCGACTCGACGAACGTCGTCGCGACGCGGAAGCCGAGCGCCTGCAGCTGCGAGCTCGCCTGGTCGATCGGGATGTTGAGCACGCTCGGCACGGCGACCGGCTGCGGGCCCTTCGCGACGTTGATCGTGATCACCGTGTTCACCTCGACCTTCGTCCCGGCGGGCGGATCCTGCGCGGTGATCGTCCCGGCGGGCTTCGTCGACGGTACCTCGCGCACGTGCACCTTCAGCCCGAGCTTCGCCAGCTCGCCGGCCGCTTCCGTCTGGCTCCTGTCGACGAGCGGGGGCACCTCGACGCGCGGCAGGCCGGTCGAGACCCAGATCCGCACCGTGCTGCCCTTCGGAATCCGCTGGCCTGCGGCCGGCAGCTGCTTGAACACGAGCCCGGCCTGGGTACGGCGCGACGCGTGATGGTTGACGACGGGCGCGAAGCCGTCGTCCTTGATCTTCTGCCGCGCCAGCGTCTCCGCGATGTACAGGTAGTTGTTCACCGCCACGGGCGCGTTGGACGCGAGCTTGTCCGAGATCTGCGAATAGAGCAGGTAGCCGCCGATCGCCGCGACGACGACGAAGAAAAGCGCTGCGATCCAGGGCCACACGGGGCGGCGGTGGATCGGCTCGTCGAGGTCGTAGTAGACGGCCGGCGGCGGCGGCAACACCTGCGTCCGCCGCGACGCCGGCGGCGCGATCATCGTCGCCGCGGTCGCCGAGTACGGTTGGTCGTACGCGGGGATCGTCAGGATCTGCGTCGCCGCCTCCTCCGTGACCGGCGAGACGGCCGAGCCGCGCAGGAAGCGCTCGAGGTCGGCGTCCATTTCCTCCGCGTCCTGGTACCGGTCGTCCGGGTCCTTCGCGAGCGCGCGCATCACGATCAGGTCGAGGTCGCGCGGGATGTCGGGCCGGCGCGTCGACGGCGGCTCCGGCACGGTCGAGAGGTGCTTCATCGCGATCTCGACCGGCGTGTCGCCGTTGAACGGCACCGAGCCCGTCAACAGCTCGTACAGCACGATGCCGAGCGAGTACACATCACTGCGCTGGTCGACATTCGTGCCGCGCGCCTGCTCGGGCGAGAGGTACTGCGCAGTGCCGACGATCGAACCGGCCTCCGTCATCTGCGACGTTCCCGCGCGCGCGATGCCGAAGTCCGTCACCTTGACGCGGCCCTCCGCATCGACGAGCGCATTGTGTGGCTTGATGTCGCGGTGCACGATCCCGTGCCGGTGCGCGAAGCGCAGCGCCGAGAGGATCTGCCGCGCATACTCGACCGCGACCGTCAGCGGCGCCGGCCCGCGCGAGACGATCAGCTCCTTCAACGACCGGCCGTCGACGTACTCCATCGCGATGTAGTACGTCCCCTCGGCCTCGCCCCGGTCGTAGATCGAGACGATGTTCGGATGCGACAGCGCCGCCGCATTCTTCGCCTCGCGCCGGAACCGCTCGACGAACTGGTCGTCGTTCGCGTGGCGGTCGTTGAGGATCTTGATCGCGACCCGCCGGCCGAGCTCCTGGTCCTCGGCGAGATAGACGTTCGCCATCCCGCCGGCGCCGAGCTTGCGCACCACGGTGTAGCGGCCGTCGAAAAGCGTGCCGATGAGCGTGTCCGAGACGGCCACGGGGTGCCCTAGAGGGTACTTACCGGCCCAGAAGGCCTTCGAGTACCTGCTTGGCGATCGGCGCCGAGACCGAGCCGCCGAACCCGTTCAGCTGCTTCTCGAGGACGACGCCGACGGCATAGCGCGGATGGTCCGCCGGCGCGAAGCAGACGAACCAGGCGTTGTAGACCTTGTCGACCGCCGTCTCCGCCGTCCCGGTCTTCCCGGCCACGGCGACCCCCGGGATCTGCGCCGCCGTTCCCGTGCCGCCCTGGACGACGGAGACCATCATCCGCGTCAGCTCCGCGGCGGTCTCCGGCTTGATCGCGCGGCCGAGGCTGCGCGGGTGAGTGTTCCTGATCGTCGAGCCGTCCGGGCCGACGATCTTCTGGACGAGGTACGGCTTCGGCACGACGCCGCCGTTCGCGACGGCCGCCGCGACCATCGTCATCTGGAGCGGCGTCGCGAGCATCGTCCACTGGCCGAACGCGAGCCGTCCCGGATCGGCCTTCGACGCATCGTCGTCGAGATGCGTGCCCCTGTACATCCCGCTCGCGAACCGCTCGTTCGCCGGCGTCTCGATCGGCGGCGACCTGTAGAAGCCGAACTTCTTTGCATAGTCGATGATCGTCTTCGCGCCGATCTGCTTGCCGATGTTGCAGAAGACCGAGTTGACGGAGTGCTGGAAACCGGTCGCGAGATTGAGATGGCCGAACACCTCGTGGCCGCCCTGATCGGGGTTCCCGGAGTTGTAGACCTTCTGGCCGTACTCCTCGCAGTAACCCGGATCGGTGAAGCCGGACGACGGCGTGAACGCCCCGGTGTCGAGCGCCGCCGCAGCGGTGACGATCTTGAACGTCGAGCCCGGCGTGAAGAGCCCCTGCGTCGCGCGGTTGTACAGCGCCGACGACCCGTGGCATGCGCCCTGAATGTGGAGGACCTTCGCGTAGCCGCCCGCGGATTCGATCAGGTTCGGGTCGTAGGTCGGCGATGACGCCATCACGTAGACCGCGCCCGTCTTCACGTCCATTGCGACGACGGCGCCACACTGGTTGCCGAGCAGCCGCTGTGCGAGCCGTTGCACGCCGGGGCGAATCGTCAGCCGCAGGCTGTCGCCGTGCACCGTCGCCTGGCCGAGCCGGCCGAGCAGGTTGTGGAACGCGTTCGAGAGGTCGGTGTTCGAGCCGGTGAGGTAGTCGTTCATCGACTCCTCGAGACCTGTCTGCGAGCGCGCCGCCGTCGAGTAGCCGATCGTCTGCGCGGCCAGGCCGCCGTTCGGGTAGCGGCGGAAGAACAGCGTCTGCGCCCCCTTCTTCTTCACCTTCTTGTTCGCGGCGAAGACGAAGTTGCCGCCGGAGCCGTAGATCAGCCCGCGCGCGATCGTGAACTGGACAACCCGCTGGATCGCGTTGTCCTGCTTCGCCTTGAGGTCGGGCGCCGCCCACGCCTGCCAGTACGTCGTGGCGACGATCAGCGCGGTCAAGAGCACGACCGCGACGACGGCGAGCCGATTGAGCTGCCGGTTCAGCGCAGGCCTCCGGCGAGCTCGGAGTTCGCACGGTTGGAGACGAGCATCAGCCCGGCGAGGACGAGGAAGTTCGAGACGATCGAGGAGCCGCCGTACGAGACGAGCGGCAGCGTGATTCCCGTCAGCGGGATGACGCGGAGGATGCCGCCGACGATGATGAACGTCTGCAGCGCGAAGCCGAACGTCAGGCCCGCAGCGAGCAGCTTCGAGAACCCGTCGCCGGCGAAGAGCGAGATGCGGAAGCCGCGCAGGACGAACACCATGTAGACGAGCAACAACCCGGCGGCGCCGATCAGCCCGAGCTCCTGCGCGAGCGCGGAATAGATGAAGTCGGTGTTGAGGTACGGGATGATCTGGTGACCGCTCGCCGTCGTGAAGGTGCCGTTGCCGAGCCCGGTGCCGCCGAAGCCGCCGTGCCCGATCGAGTAGAACGACTGCACTTCCTGGTAGCTCTGGCAGTCCTGCCGGTAGGCGAGCTGCCCGTTGAACGGGCAGACGACCTTCGTCGTCGACCACGGGTGCAGCCAGTTCGTGACGCGCTCGCGGACATGCGGCGTCCCTTGATAGACGGCGACGGCGCCGGCGATGAACAGCCCGAAGCCCGCTGCGACGAACGCGACGCGCGCGGTCGCCGCGTAGAGCAGGCCGAGGAAGATGCCGTAGTAGAGGAGCCCGCTGCCGAGGTCGTCGGTCGCGAACAGCACGAGCATCGCGCCGCCCCAGATCACGAGCAGCGGCCCCCAGTCCTTCAGCCGGCCCGCCGCGAGCACCTCACGCTTCTCGCGCAGGTACGCCGCGAGGAACACGATCAACGCGATCTTCCCGAGCTCGCCCGGCTGGAACTGCAGGCCGCCGACGTGCACCCACAGGCGCGCGCCGTTCACCGTCTGTCCGATCCCGGGCAGCAGCGGCATGAAGAGGAGCGCGATCGCGCCGAGCCCGAACAGATACTTGTAGTTCTCGAGCAGCCGGTAGTCGCGCCGGAGCCCGACGAGCGCGAGCGCGAACACGGCGACCCCGATCACGACCCACGTCCCCTGCTTGAACGCGTCGCTCGGGCCGAGCCGGTAGATCTCCGTCAGCCCGATCGCCGTCAGCAGCGCCGCGATCGGCAGCACGTACGGGTCGGCGAGCGGCACGGTGAACCGCGCCACGAGGTGCGCGACGAGATAGAGGGCGAAGAAGAAGACCGCGTAGGTGAGCGAGGCGCCGCTGATCCGCTCCTGGTCGGCGATGTAGACGCTTGCGAACCCGATGCCGGTGAGGATCCCGACGACGATCAGGTACGCGAGCTCTCTGTTTCTCAAGCTCAGCGGGTCAACCCCACGATCAGGAGGACGGCGGCGATCGCGAGCAGGACGAGCATCGTCAGCACGAGGCGGACGCGCGCCGCCGGCGTGATCGGCTCGCGCCGCGTGATCTCGGCGGCCTCCGGCGAGCCCGGCTCGACGAATACCTGCTCGACCTCGGAGGCGGGCACGACCATCGTGTCGACGGTCGGCGACGGGAGCGCGTGCTCGGCGGTGTCGGCGTCCGGATCGGCATCGGCCTGCGCCGGCATGCGCATCGTCTCCTCGCCCTCGTCGGCGATGTCGAACGCGACGACGGTGATGTTGTCCTCGCCGCCGTTACGGTTGGCGGCCGAGACGAGCGCCTTGGTCACGCGGTCGAGATCCTCGTGATGGCGCTCGACGATGTCGAGGATGTCCTCGTCGCCGACCATGTCGGTCAGGCCGTCCGAGCAGAGGAGGAAGACGTCGCCCGCGTGCGCGTCGATCACCCAGGTCTCCGCGTCGACGTCCGGATCGGTGCCGACGGCGCGCGTGATCACCGAGCGCTGCGGATGGAGATCGGCCTCCTCGCGCGAGAGCTTGCCGCTCTTCAGGAGCTCGTTGACGAGCGAATGATCCTCGGTCAGCTGCTCGAGGTGCCCTTCGCGCACGCGGTATGCACGCGAGTCGCCGACGTGCGCGATCGTGACGCCGTTCGGCTCGACGAGCGCCACCGTCATCGTCGTGCCCATCCCCGACGTCGACGGGTCGGACGCCGCACGCTCGTAGACGCGGCGGTTCGCCTCCTGGATCAGCGTGATCAAGCGCTCGGGGCCTGACAGCGAGCCGGGATCCGTCTCCTCGAGCACTGCCGCCGCGAGCTGCGACGCCACCTCGCCGGCCTGCGCGCCGCCCATCCCGTCGGCGACCGCGAAAAGCGGCGGCGCGACGACGTACGAGTCCTCGTTCCGCCGCCGCTTGCGCCCCGTGTCGCTCGCGCGGGCATAGGAATTGACGATCATCCCCGCTCCGCCGCCGGCCGAGCCGGCGCCTCCGCTCCTGGGCGCGCTCCGTCGAGCCGACGCGCGGTCACTCCTCGTACCTCAGCTCGGTCTCGCCCGCGCGGACGACGTCGCCGTTGACGAGCTTCCGCGGGCGATCGATGCGCACGCCGTTCACGTACGTCCCGTTCGTCGAGCCCAGGTCGTTCACCCAGACACCGTCGCGGCGCGGCTCGATGCGCGCGTGCCGCGCCGATGCGAACTCGTCGTCGTCGATCGCGACGACATTCTGGTTCGAGCGCCCGACCGTCACCGCAGCGGAGTCGAGCGCGTACTCGGTCCCCTCCTCGACCGCGGGGCTGTGCGCGACGACGAGGCGTCCGGAGTTGATCTGCTGACCGATCGCGCCGCCGGTCAGCGCACCGCCGGGCCGCAGGATGAAGCTCTCCTGCGGCAGCCGCATGTCGCGTCCCGCGGTCCGCACGACCCGCCAGACGAAGAGATAGAGAAGGACGAGGAACGCGATCTTCAGGACGAGGAGGACGCTCTCGTATGTCGTCGAGCCGATCATTCCCGCTCCGGCACCGGCAAAGCCGGCGCCTCCGCTCCTGGGCATGCTCCGTCGAGCCTACGCATGCTCGCGCGACGTCGAGAACGTGATGTCGGTCGAGCCGACCGTGAACGAGTCGCCCGATTCGAGCTTCGCGCGCTTCACGCGCTTCCCGTTCACCTCGACGCCGTTCGTCGATTCGAGATCGACGATCCAGTAGCTCGAGCCCTCCTGGCGGAGCTCGGCGTGGCGCCGCGAGACGTTCGGATCCTCGACCTGGATGTCGCACTCGCGCGAGCGGCCGAGGAGGACGCGCCGCTTGTCGACCCGCAGCGTCTTGTCGTCCCAGGCGAGCACGGCCACCTCGCGCTCGACCTCGGGCGGCGGCCCTGCGTCCTCGACCGCCGCAGGCGCGGCGGCCGGCTTCGGCTTGTAGATCATCGTCGCGCCCGGCTCGACCTGCCCTTCCGGCTCGTCGACCTGCCGCCGCGCGCCCTGGCGCGGCTGCACCATCCGCGTCGCGATTCCGAACTCGCCGAGCTCGAGGTCGTCGTCGACCTCGAGCAGCACGCGTGCCGGCGTCAGCAGCGCGTAGCTCTCCCGCTTCGCGTGCTCGCTCAGGTACTCCTCGAGCTCCGCAACGAGCGAGCTCTCGTAGCCCGCGAACTGCTCGTGATCCGGTGTCGAGAGATAGACCGTGTACTCGTTCGGGACGTAGACGCGCGACACCGAGACCGTCCTGTGGTCGTCCATCTCCTTCGCGAGCTTGCGCGCCAGCTCGACGGGCTGCACGTTCGTGCGAAACGCACGCCCGAACACGCCCTCGAAAAGCGCCTCGATCTTCTGCTCGATTGCCCTGAGGACCATGGTCGCGCCGGGACATTACCCCTCGACGCGAGCGCTTAGACCTCCGAGGGCGACTGCCGTGAGCCAGGCCGCAACGGTGAGCGGGACGGCCTGGACGCCCGGCACGCAGAGCACGGTGAGGACGAGCATCGCGGCGCCGAGCGCCGCCGCGCCCCAGCGTCCGCGGGCTTGCGCGAACGGCAGTGCGAGCGCGACCGCCGCAAACGCCGCGGCCTCGCCGAGCAGTGCGGGCTGGGCCAGGAGCGCACGCACCAACGATCCGGCGACATCGAACGGGTCGCCCGCGCCGGCGACGCCGAGGCCGAGCGGCGCGCGTCCGCCGACGAGCGGCAGCGACCCGTGGTGCAGCCCCGCCGCGAGCGCCGCCGCGAGCACGGCGACCCCCGCAAGCGCGGCACGGCGTGCGCCGGCGCGAACGGCTGCGGTCGCGAGCGGCACAAGTCCGAGCGCCGCGATCGGCGCGAGCGCGGGGCCGAGCGCGAAGAGCAATCCCCATTGCGGCTCGCGCCAGCAGAGGACGAGCCAGGCGACGGCGAGCGCGGCGTAGGCGACCGCGAGCCCGAGCGAGACGTTGCCGAGCGGGAAGACCGGCACGGCGAGCGCGACCGCGAGGCCGACTCGCGCGTGGAGGCCGGCGGCGAGCGCGGCGCAGGCCGCGAGCGGAAGCAACCAGGACGCGGGGTAGAACGGCAGCTCCGCGACGACGAAGGCGGTGAAGGCGGCGGCGAGGCCGGCCGCGGCGAGCGGCGGCAGCGCGAGCGGCACCGGCAGCGTGCCGCCGCGCGACCGCTTCCTCTTCCGCGTGCGCTGCGAGGCCCCACGCAGGCCGGCCGCGAGGTGCGCCGCGAGCGGCCGGTGCCGCGGGTCGATCGACAGGGCGGTGTCGACGAGCGTGAGCAGCGCCTTCGGCAGGTCGGGCCGCATCGTCTCGAGCGACGGCGCACCGGCCTCGATCGCCCGCGCTGTCTCGAGCATCGAGGTGTGCCAGAAGGGGTGCCGCCCCGCGAGCGCCTCCCACAGCATCACGCCGATCGCCCAGACGTCGGCAGCGCCCGTTGCGTCGTCGCCGGCGAGGCGCTCGGGCGCGATGTACGCAAGCGTGCCGGGGACGTCACCCTGTGCCGTGAGCGTCTCCGCCTCGGCCATCCGCGCAAGCCCGAAGTCGAGCAGCTTTGCGCCGCCGTCTGCGAGGAGGACGTTCGACGGCTTGACGTCACGGTGGAGGATCCCCGCCGCGTGCGCGTGCGCCAGCGCGTCGCAGATCTCCGCGCAGGCGCCGATCGCGCGAGCGTCGTCGAGCTCGCCGGCGCGCATCGCTTCACGAAATGTCATTCCCGGCACGTACTCGTACGCGATGTAGACGTGGCGCGGATCACGTGCGAACGCGTACGCGCGCAGGCAGCTCGGATGGCGGAGCCGCGCTGCCGCCGCCGCCTCACGCTCGGCGCGCGCGGCCGCCTTCCCCTCGCGCGGGACGATCTTCAGGGCGACGTCGAGGCCCGTTTGCTCGTCGCGTGCGAGCCAGACCGAGCCCGAGCCGCCGCTGCCGAGCGGCTTCAGCGGGCGGTAGCGCTCGAGGACGAGTGGAGCGCTTTCGGGCGCCAGAGCAGCGTTCGACACGGTCTGATCCCGTTCGGCGGTGGGGCGGTCACTTCCTCCGCGACCGAGACGGAAGTTAAGGTCCCGGGCGGATGAGCACGTTCGACGACGACGACATCCCGTTCGACTTCTTCGACGAGCCGGAGACCGTCGAGGCGACGCAGCGGCGGCGCCTGCCCCGGCTCGAGATGCCGGGAAGCCGTGGCGGCGGCGACCGCCCGCCGCGGCCGCCGCGAACGCCGTCGCCCGGGCTCGTGCCGCTCGCCCGGCTCGTCGGTTTGATCGCGATCGCGATCGTCGTCGTGGTCGCGCTCGTCTTCTGGATCGGCTCGTGCCAGGGCAAGAGCCAACATGACGAGTACGCCGCGTACGCCGCCAAGGTGCGCACGATCCGCGCAGCGGACAAGCGCCTCGGCAAGGAGTTCGGCGACGAGCTGATCTCGCCGGGGCTGAAGCAGTCCGACCTCGAGACGAAGCTCGCGCTCTACGCGCAGCAGGAGCAGCAGGAGTACACGCAGGCGCAGCAGATCCGCGCACCGGGCCCGCTGCGCGAGATCCACAAGAACCTGCTCGATGCGATCAAGCTGCGCTACCAGGGTCTCGCCGGCCTCGGGAACACGCTGGCCCAAGCCGGGGCGACGAAGAAGTCGAGCAACCTCGCCGACGACCTGACGAAGCAGGGGCAGCTGCTCACCGCGAGCGACGTCGTGTGGGAGCAGCTGTACCGCGTGCCGGCGACGGCGGAGCTGACACAGCGGTCGATCAAGGGCGTCGTCATTCCGTCCTCGGTGTTCCTCTCGAACCCCGACCTCGTCAGTGCGCGCGCGTTCACGATCCTCCAGGCGCGCCTGACGGGCGCCTCGACCGGCGGCACGCCGAGCGGCAAGCACGGTGACGGCCTCGTCGGCGTGCACGTCTCGCCGCAGGGCTCCGACCTGACGACGTCGACGGCGACGACGATCAAGGTCTCGCAGGACCTGCGCTTCGTCGTCACGGTCGAGAACTCGGGCGACTTCCCGGAGGTGAACGTGCCGGTCAAGCTGACGATCGACGCGGGCGGCAAGCCGATCCGGCGCACCGAGCACATCACGTCGATCCAGCCGACCGAGCAGACGACCGTCGACTTCGCGAACTTCGATCTGCCGCCGTCGGCGTACGGCAACAGGGGGACGATCACGATCGAGGTCTCGAAGGTGCCGGGCGAGACGAACACGTCGAACAACTCCGCGACGTACACCGTCTTCTTCACGCTCAGCTAGATGCACCTCGGCTCGACCACCGCCGGCTGGCTCGCCGTCGCCGCAGCCGCGGTCGCCGTCGTCGCACTGGCGCTCCTCATCCTGAACTGGCTGACGCTGCGGCGGATTCGCGGCGCGCAGAAGGTGCTGCTCGGGGGGAGCGGCGGGACCGACGACCTCGTCGACTTCGCCGTCTCGTTGCAGGCCCGGATCGACGAGCTGCACCGGGCGGTCGACGACGTGTCCGCGGCGGTCGGCCGGCTCGACTCGCGGGTCGACGGCAGCGTCTCGAAGACCGCGATCGTCCGCTACGACGCCTACGAGAACTCCGGGGGTCACCAATCGGCCTCGGTCGCGATGCTCGACGCCGCGCGGAGCGGCGTCGTCCTCAGCGCCATCCAGGGCCGCGACTACGCCCGGATCTACGTGAAGGAGCTCGACCGGGGCCGCGCCTCGGTCGCCCTCTCCCCGGAGGAGCAGGAAGCGGTCGACCGCGCGATGTCCTCCTGAGGCGACCGCTGATACCTTTTCTCCCAGGGTGCAGCAAGTTCTGGTCTTGAACGCCAGCTACGAGCCGCTGAACGTGTGCACGGTTCGGCGCGCCCACGTCCTCCTCTACAAGGGCAAGGCCGAGATCGTCGAGCAGCTCGACCAGCCGCTCCGCTCCGCGACCGGCAGCTTCGTCTGGCCGCACGTGATCCGCCTCCTCAACTACGTCCGCGTGCCGCGGGCGATCCAGCGCAAGATCTCGCGGCGCGCGCTCTTCGCCCGCGATGGCTGGCGCTGCGTCTACTGCGGGACGACGAGCGGCCGGCTGACGCTCGACCACGTCATCCCGCGGTCGAAGGGCGGCGAGTCGATCTGGGAGAACGTCGTCACCGCCTGCGCGCCGTGCAACCTGCGCAAGGGGGACCGCACGCTCGAGCAGGTCGGGATGGAGCTGAAGACGCTGCCGCGCGCGCCGCAGCCGGTGCTCTTCATCAAGCTCGCCGCGCCACGGATCCCAGAGCGGTGGACCGTGTACCTGAACGCGGCGTAGCGGCGTGGGCTTCACCTGCAGCGTCTGCGGCGAATATCACGCAGAGGAGCTGCGGGACATCCGGATGGGGCTGCCCGGCGCGATCTTCGCGCTGAGCGACGAGGAGCGTGCCGAGCGGACCTGGCTCGCGGACGACTTCGCCGTTCTCGACGACGAGCGGTTCTTCGTGCGCGGCCTGCTCGAGCTGCCCGTCCGCGACGACGGCGGCCGGTTCGGCTACGGCACGTGGGTCGAGGTGCCGATCCGGACGTTCAAGAAGCTGATGAAGCGGTGGGACGACCCGCAGCAATTCGAGCCCGCGTGGTGCCTGCTCGCCAACGACCTCCCGCCCTACGACGACACGGTCGGCCTGCACGCGACGCTGCAGCCGGTCGCGGCGGCGCGCCTGCCCCTCGTCGAGCTCGACGACGCCGAGCACCGCCTCGTCGACGAGCAGCGCGACGGCATCACGGCCGAGCGCAGCCGCGAGCTCGCGGCCGTCGTCGCGCACGCGATGTGACAGATCCGGCCCGTGCGCCGTATCACGGGCATGAAAATCCTCGTGGCAGCACTCGTCCTCTTCGGCTCGGCCGCGGTCGCCGGCGTCGCGCAGCCGCACCTCGCCCGCTCCGCGGCGCCCGACGCGGCGAAGACCATCACCGTCACCGGCTCGGGCACCGTCGAGACGGTTCCCGACCGGGCGACGTTCGCGTTCACGGTCACGACCAACGCGGACACCGCGAAGTCGGCGCTCGCCAAGAACGGCACGCTCGCCGACGCCGTCGTCGCCGCGCTCCGCGGCGCAAAGGTGCAGACGAGCGCGGTGATGCTCGACCCGCAGCTGAACGCGAACGGCACCGCCGTCCTCGGCTACACCGCCTCGACGACGGTCACCGCCGAGAGCGAGCTCGCGAAGGCCGGTGGGCTCATCGACGCGGCGGTCGATGCCGGCGCGACCGGCGTGTCCGGCCCGTCGTGGTCGCGCTCGGACCGCGACGCGCACTACCGGACCGCGCTCGAGAACGCCGTTGCCGATGCGCGCGCAAAGGCGCAGGCGCTCGCCGACGGGGCCGGGCTGTCGCTCGGTGCGATCACGACCCTCAGCGAAGGCGCGTCGTCGCAGCCGATTCCCTATGCGGCGGACATCGCCGCGCCGAAGCTCGAGCCCGGAACGCAGACGGTGGACGCGTCAGTGACCGTCACGTTCGCCGCGCTCGATCGGTAGGCCGCGCGTCGACCATTCGCTCCACGAGCCGGGATAGAGCTTCCCCTCGCGGCCGGCGAGCGCCGCGCGGTGAAGCACGACACAGGCCGTGACGCCCGAGCCGCAGTACGCGACGAGCTCGCCCTCGGGCAGCTCCGGGAGCGGTTCCTGCCACGGCGCGTTGCGCGCGCCGGGGATCCGTCCGGGCAGGTCGTCGATCGGGTTGGGCTCGCCGCGCCAGCGGTTCGCAGTGCGTGCGTCGACGAGCACGAGCGACGGATCCGCGAGGCGGCCCGCGATCGTCGCCGCGTCGACCGTGTCGTCGCGTCGTGGCCGCGGCACCAGCTCGGCCGGCTCGATCTCCTCCTCGCCGGCGGCGAGCGGACCGCCCCAGGCGTCGAGGCCGCCGAGGAGGACGGCGCAGTCGTCGTGGCCGACGTGGCGCAGCAGCCACCACAGCCGTTCGGCGCCGCCCATGTTCCCGTAGGCGACAACGAAGACGCCGTCGCCGATCCCCGCCCGGCCGGCCGCGGCGCTGAACCGCTCGACGCTCGGCAGCGGGTGCCGGCCGGCCCCCGTGACCGTCGGGTCGGAGAGATCGACGTCGACATCGAGGAACGACGCACCCGGGATATGGCCCGCGAGGTACCGCTGCCGCCCCGCTGATCTGTCCGACAGCTCCCAGCGGCAGTCGACGAACTGATAGCGCCGGCCGGAAGCGCCGCCGTCAGTGCCGCCGGCGGCCGGCCGGGAAGAGCGGGGGATTGCGCTCCATCGCACTTGGCAATTACAACATTGGGTCATGCACCGCCGTCTGCTCGTCGCCGCGGGCGTCCTCGCCACCGTCATCGGCCTCGGCCTCACCGCGGTCGGCGCCTATGCGTACTCGTGGTCGCGCGACCACCAGGACGTGATTGCGGCCGGCGTCACGATCGCCGGCATCGACGTCGGCGGCCTGCACGCCGACCAGGCCCGCGGCCTCGTCGACTCGAGGCTCGGCGAGCGCCTCGGCCGGCCGGTGCAGCTCGTCTACCGCGACCACCGGTTCACGGTGCGGCCCGCGCATGCCGGCCTGAACGTCGACGTCGCGAAGATGGTCGACGACGCCGTCGCCGCCAGCCGCCGCGGCGGCCTCGCGCGCCGGCTCTGGCGGGACCTCCGCGGCCGGAAGCTCGACCGCTCGGTCTCGCTCCGCGCGGCAGTCTCGAGCGCTCAGATCGGAACGGTCGTCGACCACGTCGCACGCGTGCTCGACCGGCCGGCGAAGAATGCCGCCGTCGTGCCGAAGCCGCTCGCGCTCGGCCTGAAGATCGTCCCGGACAAGACGGGGCTGCTCGTGAAGCGGCCGCAGCTCGAGCAGCGGCTGACGAGAGCGCTGCTCCGCCTCGACGGGTCGCGCGAGATCGCCGTGCCGACGCGGCCGATCCGCGCCCGCTGGACGGTGCACAACCTGCCGAAGCGGTACGGGACATATCTCCTCGTCAGCCGCGAGACGTACACGCTGCGCCTCTACAAGGGACTGAAGCTCGTGAAGACGTACGGCATCGCCGTCGGCCGCGCGGGCCTCGACACGCCGGCCGGCCTCTACGACATCGACGACAAGCAGGTCGACCCGTGGTGGCACGTCCCGAACAGCGCGTGGGCCGGCGATCTCGCGGGCCGCGTCATCCCGCCCGGGCCCGACGACCCGATCAAGGCGCGGTGGATGGGCTTCTACAACGGGGCCGGCATCCACGGGACGACCGAGGACTGGTCGATCGGCTCGGCCGCGTCGCACGGCTGCATCCGTATGCACATCTGGGACGTCGAGGAGCTGTACGACCGCGTTCCGCTGCACACGCCGATCTACGTCGGCTAGCTCGCCAACGCGCGGCGGATGCCGCGGACGGCCTGTGCGATCCGCTGCTCGTTCTCGACGAGCGCGAACCGAACGTGTCCCTCTCCGTCGGCGCCGAAGCCGCTGCCCGGGCTGACGGCGACGTGCGCCTCGCGCAGGAGCCGCAGCGCGAACGCCTGCGCGGGGTCGTCGGTCGGGATGCGCGCCCACGCGAACATCGTCGCTTTCGGACGAGGGACGTCCCACCCGATTCGTGACAGTCCGTCACAAAGTGCGTTGCGGCGGCTCTCGTACACGGCGGCGGCATGCGCGGGATGGTCGCGCGCCTCGCGCAGCGCGACCGTCGCCGCGATCTGCAGCGGCTGGAAGCTGCCGTAGTCGAGATATGACTTGAGGCGGGCGACTGCGCCGACGACGTCGGCGCGGCCGAGCACGAACGCGATCCGCCAGCCGGCGAGCGAGAAGCCCTTCGTCAGCGAGTAGAGCTCGACGGCGACGTCACGCGCGCCGTCGACCTCGAAGATCGACGGCGGCCGGAAGCCGTCGAAGCCGAGGTCGGCGTACGCGAAGTCGTGCACGAGCACGAGCTCGCGCTCGCGCGCGAAGTCGACGAGGCGCTGCAGCTCGGCGCGGTCGGCGCACGCGGTCGTCGGGTTGTGCGGGAAGGAGCAGAGCAGAACGCGCGGCCGCGGCTGCGCCGCCTCCCATGCCTCGTGCACGCCGGCGACGAAGTCGTCCGCGGGCACGCGCTGTACGGCGGCGCCGGCGAAGCCGGGCGCGAAAAGGTGGATCGGGTAGCTCGGGCTCGGCACGAGGCAGACGTCACCGGGTCCGAGCAGCACCCACAGCAGGTGGACGAGCCCCTCCTTCGCGCCGAGCGACATCGTCGCCTCGGTCTCGGGGTCGAGCTCGACGCCGTACCGCGCGCGGTAGAGGTCGCAGACGGCGGCGCGGAGGTTCGGCAGGCCGCGGCTCGACGAGTAGCGGTGGTTGCGTGGCAGGAGCGCCGCCTCACGGAGCTTGTCGACGGCGATCTCCGGCGGCGCGACATCCGGGTTGCCGAAGCCGAGGTCGATCACGTCCTCGCCGGCGCGCCGGAGCTCGAGCTTCAGCCGCTCGACCTCGGCGAACGCGTACGGCGGCAGCGCGTCGACGCGACGGAGCTCGATCACGCAGCGGATCGTCGCAGAGCGAGCGCCGCGCGGACGGCGACGACGTCGCCGATCACGACGAGCGCAGGCGTGGCGACGGCACCGCGAAGGGCACCGAGCGGCGTGACGATGACCTGCTGGTCGTCCGTCGTGCCGCGTGAGACGAGCGCGGCGGGTGTCGAGGCCGGCTTCCCGTGCTCGATCAGCCGCTGTGCGAGCCGTTCGGCGCGCGCGCCGCCCATGAAGGCGACGAGCGTGCCCGGGACGCGCGCAAGCGCGGCGGCGTCGAGCGTCTCCACGTCGTGCGCGGCGAACGCCGTCACCGCCTGGGAGACGCCGCGGTGCGTCACCGGGATCAGAGCGGCGCCGGGCACGGCCGCGATCGACGACACACCCGGCACGAGCTCGAAGGGAACGCCGGCATCGGCGAGCGCGAGTGCCTCCTCGCCGCCGCGGCCGAAGACGAACGGGTCGCCCCCTTTCAGCCGGACGACGAAGCGGGACCGGCCGTACGAGACGAGCCTCGCGTTCACCTCCGCTTGTGACAAATCGTCACGAGCGATGCGGAGCGCAGCGGCGGGCGCTTCGGCGACGAGCTCGGGCGAGACGAGTCGGTCGTAGACGAGGACCTCGGCCGCCCGGACGCGCGCGAGCCCGCGCACGGTGATCAGCTCAGGGTCGCCGGGGCCCGCGCCGACGAGCGCGACGCTCACGATCCCAGCGCCTTCGCGACGCGCTCGCGGAAGTAGTCGCGCCGCTCGGCGTACGTGTGGAAGTTCTGCTTCACCCACGGCCGGATGCGGCGCAGCTCGTAGGCGAGCTGCTCGTGCTCGAAGCCGATCTGCTGCGCGAAGCAATCGCGGAGATGCTGGGCGAGCGCGGGTGACGCACCGCTCGTCGACACGGCGACGGTGATCGGGCCGCGCCGGTGCAGCGCGGGCAGGATGAACGTGCACTGTTCGGGCACGTCCTCGACGTTGCAGAAGATGCGGCGCTCGCTCGCGTCGGCGAACACGCGCGCTCCCTGTGCAGTGTCGACGACGACGACCAGCCAGACGTCCTCGAGCTGCGACGGCTCGTACTCGGCGACGACGACCACGTCCGCGCCGGCCGCCTCGAGCGCCGCCACCTTCTCCGCAGAGTCGCCGACGACGAGCACGCGGTGCCCGGTCAGGTCGAGGCACGCGACGTAGTGCTGCGCGTCAGACACCGACGGAGTGGACGCGCGCGCCGGCGCGGTCGAGCCGCACCGACAGCTCGAGGCCGTCGACACCGAGCGTGACGAGAAATGCGCCCGGGCCGGTCGACTGCACCTTCACCGTCTCGAGCGTCCGGCCCTCGAGCGCGGCGAGCGCCTCGCTCACCTCGGCGGCGCTGTCGGCCAGCGCGCGACCGCCGGGGAGGCGGCGGTACGTCTTCAGGGCGGCCTGCTCGCCTTCGGGCCCATAGACGCTGCGGATCCGCCCGCTGGTCAGGCCGAGCTCGATCAGCTCGCCGAGCGACTGGGCGTCGTCCTCGCCGAGCTCGCCCTCCTGCACCGCCGCGATCAGATCCGCGAGGCGCCCTCGGCGTTCAGGGTCGAGCACGTGCGCGAGCACGGCCTGCGCCTCGCCGAGCGCGACCTCGGCCGCGTCGCCGCGAATCGCGACCGCACCGCTCATTTGCCGAGGATCGCCTTCAGCTCGTGCTCGAAGCCGCCGTGCTCGATCGAGCAGTGCATGCCGCACTCCTTCGGCGCGCCGGTCTCCCACCACCAGCGGCCCGCGCGGTCGTCCTCGCCCTCGGCGATCGCACGCGTGCACGGCGCGCAGCCGATCGACGTGTACCCCTTCGCGTAGAGCGTGTGAACCGGCACGTCGTTCTCGCGCAGGTACGCCCACACCTCGCGCTTCGTCCACTCGGCGAGCGGGTTGAGCTTGACGATCGCGCCGTGGTCGTGGTCGATCTCGACCTTGCGGATGTTCGTCCGCGTCGCCCACTGATCGCGCCGGAGGCCCGTCACCCACGCGTCGAGCCCGTCGAGATGCGCCGTCAGCGGCTGCACCTTGCGCACGTTGCAGCAGAGGAGGCGGTTCTCGACCGACTCCGTCATCAGGTCGAGGCCCTTCGCCGCGACCATCCGCTCGACCTGGCCGGGATCGGGCTCGAGCACCTCGAGGTTGAGGCGCGGATACTTGAACGTCAACGCGGCCATCAGGTCGTGCGTCTCCTGCGGCAGCCGGCCGGTGTCGACGGTGAAGACGCGGATCGACGGGTCGAGCCGGTATGCCATGTCGATCAGCGCGACGTCGTCGGCCTGGAACGCGGCCGATACGGCGAGATTGTCGAACTCGCCGATCGCCCACTCGAGCAGCGTCTGCGGCTCCTCGCCCTCGAAGCGGATGGAGAGCTCGCCCGCCTCGAGCTCGTCGAGCAACTCGGTCATGCCGCCACCTTTCTCTTCACTGCAGGAGCGAGCCCGGCGAGCGCGCCGAGCTCCGCGTCGGTGAGGCGCCGCTGGAACGCCGTGAACGACTCGCCGGCGAGGCGGTCGTCGAGCCAGCCGCGGACGATCCCCTCGACCGCCTCGTCGAGGTGGTCGCTCGGGACGCGGCGGAAGAGCGACGTCCCGATGACGCTGCGCCCGCCGCGGACGAAGATGTCGTAGGCGCCGATGCGGTTGCCGTCGTCGTCCTTCGCGGTCGTCGCCTGGAAGCCGAGGTCGCCGATCCAGTGCTGCGCGCACGCATGGGGGCAGCCGTCGAGGTGCAGGCGGAGCTCCGCGATCTCCGCGCCGAAGGTCGACTCGAGATGCTCGAGCAGGTCCCGCAGCCGCTCCTTCGTCTCGCCGACGGAGAAGTTGCAGTGCGGCTCGCCGGTGCACGCGATCGACCCCGCCCAGACCTCGTTCGTCTCGAGCGGCAGCCCGAGCCCGGCGAGCGCCGCCAGCGTGGCATCGACGTCGACCACGCCGGTGACGATCAGGTTCTGCTGGCGCGTCAAGCGGACGTCGCCGCCGAACGACTCGACGAGGTCGGCGACGCCGATCAGCTGCTCCCCGGACGAGAGCCCGAGCGGCACGGGCAAGCCGATGTAGCGCTTGCCGTCCTTCTGCTCGTGCACGCCGATGTGCGCGGAGGGTTGCGCGTCGATCGGCGGCAGGTCGTACCGCTCGAGCGGTCGTCCGAGCTTTGCCTCGACGCGCTCGCGCATGCCGTCTGCGCCGAGGTCGTCGACCATGAACTTGAGGCGCGCCTTGACGCGCGACATCCGGTACTTCAGATCCTCGCTCCAGACCGAGGTGACGGCGCCGAGGATCTCGTTCGCCTCCTCCTTCGGGACGAAGACGCCGAGGTCGCGTGCGATGCGCGGCACCGACGAGAGGCCGCCGCCGACCTGCACCGCGTAGCCCTCGCGCCCCTCGTGCACGACGCCGACGAGCGAGACGCAGTTGATCTCGGGCGCGTTGCAGCGGTCGGCGCAGCTGGCGATCGAGTACTTGTGCTTGCGCGGCAGGTTCGCCCACGCCGGGTTGCCGTAGAACTCCGCGGTCGCCGCCTCGACGGCGGGCGTCGAGTCGAACAGCTCGTCGGCGGCGAGCCCGGACACCGGGCAGCCGGTGATGTTGCGGACGGTGTCGCCGCACCCGCCGGCGCTCGTGATCCCCGCAGCGTCGAGGTCGGCGAAGACGTCGGGCAGCGCGGCGAGCTCGAGCCAGTGCAGCTGGATGCACTGCCGCGTCGTCAGCTCGGCGTCGCCGCGGCCGTA
>DASXWV010000104.1:0-7959 GCA_036503495.1 Gaiellaceae bacterium | reverse complement strand
CGCGGTAGTGCTCGAACGTCCCGTGCCAGTTCAGGTTGTCGGGCTCGAGGTTGAGGAGGACTGCGACGTCGCACGCGAACGCCTCGACGTCGGCGAGCGCGAAGCTCGAGAGCTCGAGCACGAGGTCGCCCGCGCCGCCGGCGAGCTCGCTGACCGGCGTGTGCTCGTTGCCGGCCAGCGTCACGTCGCGCCCCGCGGCGGCGAACATCGCGCCGAGCAGGCGGACGGTCGTCGTCTTCCCCTTCGTCCCCGTGACGCCGACGATACGGACGCCGTCGGGCAGCAGCCGGTACCCGAGCTCGAGCTCGCTCCAGACCCGGATCCCGCGCTCGCGCGCGGCCGTGACGACGGCGTTGGACGGCGGGACGCCCGGGCCCTTGACGACGAGGTCGACGCCGTTGAGCGCCGCCGGGTCCTCGTTGCCGAGGCTCCGGTCGACCCCTGCCGCGTCGACGCCGGCGCGCTCGAGCGCGGCGAGCGCCGCGGTCCCGGTCCGCCCGAGACCGACGACGAGGGCACGCCGAGGCAGCCAGTCGTCCGACATGGCGTTCTATTCGCGCTACGGGCGCATGACCCTGGCGATCTCCGGATCATCGGCCGGGCCGCCGACGACCCGGTCGATGCTCGCGTCCGGGAGCGGCAGCACGGGCAGCTCGCCGAGGAGGTAGTCGAGCCGCGGATCGGCGAGCTCGGCGATCAGCCGCTCGAGCTCGTCGACCGACGGCTCGAGGATGACGATCTCGTCGAAGTCGCCGAGGTCTGCCACCGCCGCCCGCGCCGTCGCCGCACCGAGCACGGCCGCAGTCCCGCTCACCGCTGGCCGAAGTAGTAGCGGTAGAAGAGCGCGAAGCCGGCGGCGCAGAGGATCCCCGCCGCGATCCAGAAGCGGACCATGATCTTCGTCTCGGACCACGCCTTCATCTCGAAGTGATGGTGGATCGGCGCGATCAGGAAGACGCGCCGCCCGAGGTATTTGAAGCTGAAGACCTGGATCATCACCGAGAGCGCCTCGACGACGAAGATCCCGCCGATCAGGAGGAGCAGCAGCTCCGTCTTCGTCATGATCGCGAACGTCGCGATCGCGCCGCCGAACGCCATCGAGCCGGTGTCGCCCATGAACACCTCGGCGGGGAAGGCGTTGTACCAGAGGAAGCCGATCGCGGCCCCGATCAGCGCCGCACCGATGATCGCGAGGTCGAGCTTCGTCACGTTGCGGTGCGACGGGATGCGCGACGAGCGGACGAACGAGACGATCATCATCGCCGTGAATGTGAAGATCGAGATTATCCCCGTCCCGGCGGCGAGGCCGTCGACGCCGTCGGCGAGGTTCGTGCCGTTCGACGCACCGGCGAGGATGAGGAACAGGAACGCGTACCACGCGTACGAGAGCGGGATCGAGACGTTCGCGACGGGCACGTAGACGTCGGTGCTCAGGTGCAGGTGGTGCGCGACGAACGCGACGACCGCGGTGACGCCGAGCAGCAGCAGCATCTTCCAGCGGCCGCTCAGCCCGAGCGAGCGGCGATGCGTCAGCTTGATGAAGTCGTCGAGGAAGCCGATCGAGCCGCAGGCGAGCGTCGCGAAGAGCACGGTCAGCGCCTGCAGGCGGAAGTGCGTCATCGGCAGGAAGCCGACCGTCGCCGCGAACAGGATCATCAGCCCGCCCATCGTCGGCGTCCCCTGCTTGACCGTGTGGTGCTCCGGCCCCTCCTCACGGATGTGCTGCCCGAACTCGTTGTCGCGCAGGAAGGCGATGAACCGCGGCCCGACGAGGATCGAGACGATCAGCGCGATCAGCCCGGCGACGAGGACGCGGGTCACGCGAGCGCCTCGGCGACGATCTCGAGGCCGACCGACCGCGACCCCTTCACGAGCACGGCGTCGCCGGGCTCGACGAGGCCGCGCACGAGCCCGACCGCCTCACCGGCGGTCGCCGCCCAGTGCGCGGGGGCGTAGCCGCGCGCGAGCTGTCCGACGCCGATCACGACGTCCACATTTCCGAGCTCGCGACCGATCTCCTCGTGAAAGCGGGCGGCGTCGGCGCCGAGCTCCGCCATGTCGCCGAGCACGGCGACCGTCCGGCGTCCGGCGGCACGCTCGCGCAGGTACGCAAGCGCGGCGCGCATCGCGACGGGGTTCGCGTTCCAGGCGTCGTTGATCAGCAGGCCGCCGCCGGGCAGCTCCGTCTCCTGCGAGCGCCACCGTGAGAACTCGACCTCGACGACGCCCGTCGGCCGCGGGAAGCCGAGCGCGTCGAGCGTCGCGATCGCCGCCGCCGCGTTCGCGGCCTGGTGCCGGGCGGCGAAGCCGAACTCGATGCCGTCGACGACGGCGTGCCCGTCGCGCACCTCGACCGCCGGCGTCGCGAACCGGCGGACCTCCAACCCGGCCGGGATGAACGGCTCGAGCAGCGGCTCGTTCTCCGGCACCACTGCGGTCCTCACATGGTCGAGGAGCTCTGCTTTCGCACGGGCGATGTTCTCCATGCTGCCGAGCAGCTCGAGGTGCACGGGTGCGATCGAGGTGATCACGCCGACGTCGGGTTGCGCGATCGCCGCGAGCGTGCGGATCTGGCCGAGGCCGCGCATTCCCATCTCGGTCACCACCACGTCCGTGTCGGCGTCCGCCCGGCAGAGCGTGAGCGGCAGGCCCAGCTCGTTGTTGAAGCCGTCCTCGGCGGCGACGACGTTCGCGTTCGGGCGCAGCAGCGCGGCGAGGATGTCCTTCGTCGAGGTCTTGCCGACCGAGCCCGTGATCGCAACGACGCGCGCGGTGATCCGTTTGCGCGCGGCGCGGCCGATCGCCGCCATCGCCGCGAAGTCGTCGGTCGGCACGAGCGTCGCCGCGGCGCCGTTGGCGCGCGCATCGTCGAGGTAGGCGCGGCCGCCGCGGATCGCGACGAACAGGTCGCCTGGGCCGGCGCGGCGCGAGTCGATCTCCACGCCGGTCACCTCGTCGACGTCGCCCTGCAGGTCGCCGAGCGCGCGCAGCTCGTCGAGCGGCAGCGGGATCACCGCTCGACCAGCACCTCGCGCGCCGCCGCGCGGTCGTCGAACGGGATCGTTCGGTCGGCGTACTCCTGCCCCTGCTCCGCGCCCTTGCCGGCGATCAGGACGACGTCGCCCGGTCCGGCCAGCTCGACCGCCTGTCTGATCGCGGCGGCGCGATCGGCGTCGACGATCACCTCGCCGTTCGTGCCGGAAACGATCTCGGTGATGATCTGGTCGGGGTCTTCGCTGCGTGGATTGTCGGAGGTGACGATGGTCACGTCGGCGAGCTCCGAGGCGATCTTGCCCATCACCGGCCGCTTGCCGCGGTCGCGGTCGCCGCCGGCGCCGACGACACAGATGACGCGGTTGCCGTTCGCGAGGTCGCGCGCCGCCCGCAGGACGTTCTCCAGCGCGCCCGGCTTATGGGCGTAGTCGACGATCACGTGGAACGCCTGGCCCTCGTCGACCGCCTCGAAGCGGCCGGGCACGCCGCGGACGGACTCGAGCCCGCGCTTGATCGCGTCGTCGTCGATCCCGAGCACGCGGCCCGTGTGAAGCGCGGCGAGCGCGTTCTCGACGTTGAAGCGTCCGCGCAGCTTCAGGTCGATTCCGTCCAGCGCTTCGGCGTCGTCGCTGCTGAAGGTGATCGCGTCGGGGAGCTCGTCGGCGAGGCGCCGTCCGTACTCGTCGCCGACGTTGACGATCGCGCGCGGACGCGGCTCCGTCACGAAGAGCCGCCGCTTCGCCTGAAAGTACGACTCCATGTCGCCGTGAAAATCGAGGTGGTCCTGACTGAGGTTCGTGAACGCGAGCGTCGTGAAGCGCGTGCAGTCGAGACGGTGCAGCTCGGACGCATGCGACGACGCCTCCATCGCGCAGGAGCGGTCGCCGGCGTCGAGCATCTCGCGGAACAGACGCTGCAGGTCGATCGCCTCCGGCGTCGTGCGCTTGACGCCGCGGCGCTCACCGCCGACGCGCGCCTCGACCGTGCCGAGCAAGCCCGGCCGCCGGCCCGCGGCCGCCAGGATCGCGAAGATGAGGAACGAGGTCGTCGTCTTGCCGCTCGTGCCGGTCACGGCAGCGACCTCCAGCTCGTGCGTCGGCTCGCCGAAGAACGCGGCGGCGGCCGGCGCCATGGCGAGGCGCGCGTCGCGGACGACGACCTGGGCGACGTCGAGGCCGAGCGGTCGCTCGACGACGAGCGCGACGGCGCCGTTCGCCACCGCCTGCGCCGCGAAGTCGTGGCCGTCGGCACGAGCGCCGCGGACACAGAAGAACAGAGCGCCGGGGGTCACGGCCCGGGCGTCGTAGGCGAGGTCGAGCACCTCGACGGGCCCGCTCGCGTGCACCTCCACAGGGTCGAGCGCGGCGACCAGGCGCTCCAGGCTCATCGGGGCGCGAGTCTACCGGGCACAATGGCGCGCCCATGCTGCTTGCCGCCGTCATCGCGGCCCTCGCGATCGCGCCGCCGCGCGTCGACCACGTGACCGACCATTCTGCGCGGATCAGCGCCGACGCGCCGGTGCGCGTCGAGTACGGGACGAGCACGGGCTACGGCCTCTACGCGAGCGGCGGCCCGGGCGTCGTGACGCTGCCGAGCCTCGCCGCGTCGACGACGTACCACCTGCGGATCGACGGCGGCGCCGACCAGACGTTCACGACCGCGCGGCCTGCGGCGGTGAGCCACTCGTTGCGGATCGGGCCACGGCGGTCGCTGCTGCTCGACGGCCGTCCGTTCATCCCGATCATGCAGTGGCTCCAGTGTCCGTGGCGTTTCGCGGCCGAGCGCGCGCTCGGGATCAACGTCTTCATGGGCCGCGGCTGTTCGAACAACGGCGACGCAGACGAGGTCGCGCAGACGGCGGCGCTCGGCGCGTACAGCATCATTCCGTTCGACCGCTCCGTGGCACGAGCGCCCGGCCTGCTCGCGTGGCGCAGCGACGACGAGCCCGATCTCAACCACGTCTCGGTCGCGAAGGTCGCCGCGACGACGGGCAGGGGGCATCCGAGGCTGACGTTCTCGACGATCACGTCCGCGTTCTTCGGGCCGACGAAGAAGAACGTGCCGAGCAGAGCGTACGCGGCCGCGGCGGACGTCGTCGGCACCGACGTCTACCCGATCTCGGGCTACTGCCGGCCCGACCTGATCCAGTGGCAAGCCGACTCGACGCGCGAGCTCGTCCGGCTCGCGCGGCCGCGGCAACCGGTCTACTCGTGGATCGAGGCGGTGTCGTCCGCGTCGCAGTGGTGCAAGGGCCGCGGCGTGCTGCCGGCCGAGCTGCGCGCCGAGGTCTGGATGACGCTCGTGAACGGCGCGACGGCGATCGGCTACTTCACGCACTCGTGGAAGCCGACGTACACGCAGTTCCGCGTGGGGCCGGCGCTGCAGCGCGAGCTGAAGCGGACGAACCGTCAGGTGACGACGCTGACGCCGGCGATCCTCGGCGCACCGCTCCGCCTCACCGTGCGCGGCGTGCAGGCGATCGGGCGGACGTACCACGGCGCGCGCTACGTCTTCGCCGTCAACGTGACGCACGCGCCGGTCACCGCCGCGATCACCGCCGGCGACGGCACGTGGCAGGTCTTCGAGGAACGCCGCACGGTCGCCGCTGCGGGCGGCGTGCTCCACGACGCGTTCGCACCGCTCGCCGTGCACCTGTACGTGCTGCCGCCGGCTCGCTAGCGCACGGCGAGGTCCGGCGACACCTCGAGGTACTGCAGGTCGAACGACGCGATCTGCGCGAACGCCGGCGCCGCGACGACGCCGCCGAAGATCGCGAGCTTCGGCTCGTCGACCGTGACGAGCACGACGAGCCGCGGGTTCGACGCCGGCACGATGCCGACGAACGTCGCCGCGTATTTGCCCGCCTCGTAGCCGTGCGGGCCGGGCTTCTGCGCCGTGCCGGTCTTGCCGGCGACGGTGTAACCGGGGATCGCCGCGGCGGCGGCGGTGCCCGCGTCCGAGACGACGCCCTTCAGCATCTGCAGGAGCTGGCGGTCGACCGCCGTCGAGAGGATCCGGCGCGTGTTCGGCGCCGGCGGCTTCTCGCCCTGCACGTGGTCGACGAGGTGCGGCTGCACCCACATGCCCCTGTTCGCGATCGCGCCGTACACCGAGGCGAGCTGGATCGGCGTCACCGAGATCCCCTGGCCGATCGGCACGTTGCCGATCGTCGAGCCGGACCAGTACGAGGGCAGCAGGCCCGGGCTCTCGCCGGGGAAATCGATGCCGGTCTTCTCGCCGAAGCCGAACTGGTGGATCCACTTCTTCAACCGCCGCTCGCCGAGCAGCCGGATGGCGATCGTGTCGACGCCGACGTTCGACGACTTCTGGAGGATCTGCGAGACGGTCATCGTCTCGGTGCCGCGCTCCTCGGCGTCGTGGATCGTCCGGTCGGCGACCTGGATCGTCGGCGGTAGCGTGAACGAGCTGCGCGGCGTGACGAGGCCCTCCGACAGCGCGCCCGCGATCGTTACCACCTTGAAGACCGAGCCGGGCTCGTAGACGTCGCCGACGGCGCGGTTCCCGGTGATCTTCCGCGCGTACGCCTTCGAGAACGCGTTCGCGTCGTAGTTCGGTGCCTGCGCCATCGCGAGCACGGCGCCTGTGCGCGGATCGAGGACGATCGCCGTCGCGTCCTTGGCGTGCCACCGCGTGACGGTCGCGCGCAGCACCTGCTCCGCGTTGCTCTGGATCTTCGAGTCGATCGTCAGGAACGCCGAGCGGCCGTGCTTGGGCGGGACGACGTTCTGGATCGAGATCGCGCGCCCGAACGGATCGCGGACGAGCGTCTGCTTCCCCGGCACGCCGGTGAGCGAGCGCTCGAGCTCGAGCTCGAGACCGGCGAGCCCCTGGTTGTCGAGGCCGGCGTAGCCGAGCACCTGCGCGGCGACCGAGCGCTGCGGGTAGACGCGCCGCTCCTCGCCGTAGAAGTGGAGTCCCGGCAGCTTCATCGCCGCGAGCCGGGATGCGTCCGCCGGCGGAGCCTTGCGCGCGACGTAGGCGAAGTGCGTGTGCTGCGTCCGCAGCGCACGATAGACCGCGTTCGGCCGGAGATGGAGGACGCGCGCGACCTTGACCGCCTCGCGCTGCGGCGCCGTCACCTCCGTCGGGTCGGCGTACACCGTGGTCGCCTGCTCGCCGAGCGCAAGCGGCGTGCCCATGCTGTCGAAGATCGTCCCGCGGCCCGCGGGGAGCACGACCGGCGCCTTTGTCTGCACCTGCGCCATCGCCGAGAGCGTCGACGCCCGTACCGTCGCGATCCACGCCGCGCGCGCGAGCAGTGCGCCGAACGCGATGACGATGCACAGGAGCAGCAGCCGGATGCGCGAGTTGACGACCCGCGCCATGCCGCCGCTCGCGCTACTTCTGCGCGAGGTCGAGGTAGCTCGTGTCGGTCGCGGGTGCCGGGACATAGCCGAGCTTGTGGGCCGCCTGTTCGATGCGCTGCGCCGATGCGGCGCTCGACACCTGCGACGCGAGCGCCTGGTTCTGAGCCTGGAGTTCGAGCTGTGCCTTGTCGAGCCTGCTCACCTGCATGTTCGTCCGCAGCACGGCGACGTTGAGGGCGACGACGCCGGCGAGGACGACGGCGAAGGCGGCGATCCAGAGGATGCCACCGCGGACGCGCCGCTGCGGGCGGGCACGCGGGACGGCACGCGGCCGCGGGCGCCGGACGGGCGCCGGCGCGGCGACATCCTGCGCAAACCAGTCGACTGCCGCCATCAGGTCTTCACCGCGGCGCGGAGCCGCGCGGACGCGGCACGCGGATTGGCGGCGATCTCCGCGTCGCCGGGGCGGATCGGCCGGCGCGGGATCGCGCGCAGCTCGGGCTCGTGGCCGCAGATGCAGACCGGAAAGTCGGGCGGGCACGTGCAGCCGTGCTCCTGCGAGCGGAGGAAACGCTTCACGTTCCGGTCCTCGAGCGAGTGGAAGCTGATCGCGGCGAGCCGGCCGCCCGGCCTGAGC
>DASXWV010000103.1:0-73764 GCA_036503495.1 Gaiellaceae bacterium | reverse complement strand
TACCACGAGTTCCAGTCGGGCTCGAGCGCGACCTTCGAGTCGATCCCGATCGCCTGCAGGTTCTTCGTGATGATCTGGTTCGACGCGACCCAGTCCGACCAGCCCGAGATGACGTGGATGTCGAGCTTGACGGGGTTGCCCTTCGGGTCGATGAGGTCATTGCCCTTGTACGTGAAGCCGGCGGCGGTCAGCGTCGCCTTCGCCTTCGCGGGGTTGTACGCGGCGGCAGCAGCGGCCGCCTTCTTGATCGCAGGCGTGTACCAGGTCGGGAAGATCCCGCCGAGGCCGAGCGCATCCGTCGGCGGCGCATAGCCGTACTCGCCGAGCTTCGACACGGTGCTGCGGTCGATCGCGAAGCTGAGCGCCTTCCGGAACGCCGGCAGGCTGTACGGGTACTGCGTCGTGTCGAAGACGAGCGAGATCGGGTACGCGGTCGTCGCATAGAACGCGTGATAGTGCGCCTTGTCCTTCGCGATGTACGCCTTCTCGACGTTCGGGACGAAGTTGTGCGTCCAGTCGACCTGGCCGCTCTGGATCAGCGCGAGCGCGGCGTCGTTCGATGCCGCCTGCACGTACTCGAGGCACGGGATCTTCGGCGCGCCCTTCAGCCAGTAGCGGGGGTTCTTGTTCAGCACGTAGTCCTGCGTCGTGAACTTCCCGATCACGTCGAACGGGCCGGAGCCGACCGGGTTCGGGTTGGTGAAGTTCTTCGGATCGGCGACGCCGGTCCAGATGTGCTTCGGAACGATGAACGACTGCGAGTTCAGCGTCGCGGGGATGAACTGCGAGTCGACCGTCTTCAGCCTGATGACGACGCCGTACGCGCCCTTCGCCGCGATCGACACGACGTTCGAGTTCGGCTTCGTGAAGCCGATCATGTCCATCGTCGCGTCCTGCTTGCCGGCGGTGAGGCTGTAGACGACGTCGGCCGAGGTCAGCGGCTTGCCGTCGCTCCACTTGACGCCGTGGCGGAGGCTGAGCGTCAACGTCTTGTTGCCGTTGCTCCACTTCCAGCTCTGCGCGAGCCACGGATAGACGTGCCCGCCGCCGGCGACGGTGGCGATCACGAGCGGCTCGTAGAACGCGCCGCGCACGAAGGCGCCGCTCGGCAGGCTCGTCGCGGTGTACGGGTTGAAGTTCTTGACGAAGGCCGGGTCGCCGGAGCCGGTCATGACGAGGCACGTGTGGCCGGCGGAGACGGCACCCGCCGAGTCGACCGCGGCCGGCGCCGCAGTGGTGAAGACCGTCGTGAGCGCCGCCGCGAGCGCTGCGAGTGCAACGAGGCTGCGGCGGTGGGGAACGAAGAAGCCCATCGGTCGAGTCCTTTCTCGCGGGGCCGGTCGAATTTCCGGCAACGTTTCCGGGGCGTTTTACCAAGGTTCGACGGCGAAAGTCAAGCTCCGTTTCGTAAAATTTCCGGAATTCGTCGGTTGCTTGTTCCGGAACGCCGGAAAACATGGTTCAATCCCTTGGCGATGAGCACGCCGACCCTACGCCCACGCGTGACGATCCGCGAGATCGCCGACCTCGCCGGCGTCTCGGTCGCGACCGTCTCCCGGGTGATGAACGGCCGTGACGACGTCTCGCCGGAGACCCGCGAGCTCGTCCAGCGGATCGTCCGCGAGCGCGGCTACACCGCGAACCGCACCGCCCGCGGCCTGTCGGCCGGGCGGACCGGCCTGATCGGGGCGACCGTGCCGCTCGTCCACCCCGCCTACTTCTCCTTCATCCTCTCCGGCGCGGCCGAGGCGCTGTACGAGCGCGACATGCGCCTCGTCCTCTGCCCGACGCAGCACGAGCACGACCGCGAGGTGACGCTGCTCGAGCGGATGATGCACGGGACGACCGACGGCGGGCTGCTGATCCTGCCGCAGGAGTCGGCGGACGAGCTGGAGCTCCTGCTCGAGCACGGCTACCGCTTCGTCGTCGTCGATCCGCTGCTGCCGCTCAACGAGCGGATCCCCGCCGTCTCCGCCGCGCACTCCGCAGGCGCCGTGCACGCCGTCGACCACCTGCTCTCGCTCGGGCACCGGCGGATCGGCGCGATCACGGGCCCACGCGGGTGGATCGCGACCGAGGAGCGGCTGCGCGGCTTCCACGCCGCACTGGGCGCCGCCGGGATCCTCGCCGAGCCGGAGCTCGTCATCGAGGCGAACTTCGAGATCGAGCCGGGGCTGCGCGCGGCGCGGCGGCTGCTCGACCTGCACGAGCCGCCGACTGCGATCTTCGCGTTCAACGACAACATCGCGATCGGCGTCCTGCAGGCGGCGCGCGAGCGCGGCGTCCGCGTGCCGGAGGAACTGTCGATCGTCGGCTTCGACGACGTCGAAGCGGCCGAGATCGTGACGCCGATGCTGACGACGATCCGTCAGCCGCTGGCCGAGATGGGTCGGATGGCGGTGTCGCTGCTCGAGCGGCTGATCGAGGGACAGCGCATCGAGGCTCTGCACGTCGAATTGCGGACGCAGCTGATCGTCCGCGGGACGACCGCCCGCCTGCACGGGTGAAGCGGGTCGCCACGGTCGGCGTGCACGACGCCGACCTCGACTCCTTCCTCGGCGCGCTGCGCGGCGCCGGCGTCGAGCTCGTGCTCGACGTGCGGCAGCGCCGCGGCGTGCGCGGCCGGGAGTACGCATGGGCGAATGCGCAGCGGCTGCAGGCGGCGCTCGCGGACGCCGGCATCGCGTACGCGCACCGCCCCGAGCTCGCGCCGACGACGGAGCTGCGGCAGCTGCAGTACGCCGTGGACGACCGGCTCGGCGTCGGCAAGCGGTCCCGCAGCGAGCTCGCAACGGCGTACGCCGAGCGCTATCGCCGCGAAATCCTCGACGCGGCCGACCTCGACGCGGTCGTCGCGCTCATGCCGGACGACGCGGCGACCGCGCTGCTCTGCGTCGAGCGCGACCCCGAGGCGTGCCACCGCTCGCTCGTCGCGGCCGAGCTCGCGGCGGTGTACGCGCTACCGGTCGTGCACCTGCGGCCGTAGGCGTCGCTCGATCCGGTCGAGCTCGTCCGGCGTGACGCCGGCGCCGAGCAGGTACGTGCCGACGTCGCCGAGCTCTGTGAGCACCGTGTCCATGACGCCGCGCGGCGTGACGGCAGGCGGTGGCAGCCGCGCGCCGCTGACGACGTAGTCGTCGTCGATCGCCTCGACGGAGACGCCGACGAGCCGCAGCAGCAGCGCGGCGACGAGACCGGTGCGGTCCTTGCCGCCGAGGCAGTGGATGAGCACACCGCGCTCGGCACGTGCGAGCACGCGGACAACCTCGGCGAAGCGGCGCGCGTCGACGTCGAGCGCCTGCGAGTACAGCACCCGATGGCGGGCGGCCTCTTCGAGGTCGGCGACCTGCTCGAGGATCCGCGCGCGATAGCCCATGTCGCTGTCGAAGTGATCCATCAGCGAGAGGCGCACGTGCGTGAAGCCGTCGCGGTCGGGCGGGTCGGCCGCGCATTCGGGATCGGAACGCAGGTCGAGCACGGTCGTGATCCCGTAGTCGCGCGCGGCCTGCCAGCCGGCGTCGGTCAGCTTGCGTGCGTTGTCGGAGCGCACGAAGACGCCGTACGCGGTCGGCCCCGCCGGCGTCGGGAAGCCGCCGAGGTCGCGTGCGTTGACGCAGCCGTCCCACTCGAGCTCACGCGAAGAGCGCACCGACCTCCACGGGATCGACCTCGCACGCGAGCGCGGCGAGCGCCGGCTCGAGGTGCGCCGGGCGGCGCGGGCCGACGACGACGGCGGTGACGGACGGCTGGGCGAGCAGCCAGGCGAGCGCGAGCGTCGCCGGGTCGCCGAGCTGCTCGAGCCGCTCGAGCGCCTCGTACACGCGGTCGGTGCGGAGGTGCTCGTACGGCTCGGGCCGCATCGTCATCCGCGACCCCGCCGGGACGGGCGCGCCCCGGCGGTATTTGCCCGTCAGCCAGCCGCCGGCGAGCGGGCTGAACGGCGTGTAGCCGAGCCCGTGCTCCGCACAGAGCGGGAGTACGTCGCGCTCGTCGCCGCGGTCGAGCAGCGAGTACGAGTTCTGCACCGAGCCGAAGTTGCCGGCGGCGAGCGCCTCGCGCAGCTGGGCGGCGTCGACGTTGCTGACGCCGTATGCGCCGATCTTGCCCGCGGCGACGAGCTCGTCGAGCGCGCCCGCGGTCTCCGCGACCGGCACGTCGGGATCCCAGTCGTGGCAGAGATAGAGGCCGACGCGCTCCACGCCGAGCCGCTGCAGGCTCGAGTCGACCTGGCGGCGGATGCGTGCCGGCGCGAGGCCGTGGTCGGCGCCCGCGGCCATCGGATTGAACGTCTTCGTCGTCAGCACCGCGCCGTCGGGCCGACGCGAGCGCAGCCAGTCGCCGAGATAGGTCTCGCTGCGGCCGCCGCCGTACGCGTCGGCCGTGTCGAACGTCGTGATCCCGGCGTCCCAGGCCGCGTCGAGAATCGCGAACGCCTCGTCCCGCGACTCCCCCTGACCGAAGAACTCGGGCGCCGAGCCGATGCCGCCGAAGTTGCCGCAGCCGAGAATGACGCGCGAGACGCGCACGCCGGTCCGGCCGAGGACACGAGTGTCCACGGCCGGACCGTAGTCGAGCGATCAGTTGGACGGGCTGGCGCTCGGGCAGGCCGACGGGTCGGTCACGGCGGTGCCGTGGTTCACCTCGGTCGTCCCCGGAGCGAGCCCGAGCGCGACATCCTCGTAACCGGCGGCCGCGATCCACGCCGCCTGCGCCGCGAACGTCGCGTTGACGAAGTCGAAGTTCGCGAAGAGCTTCTGCGCCTTCGCCATGTTGTCGAGCGCCTTCTGCCGCCGCCGCTGTGCGGTCGACGACAGCTGCGTCGTCGTCGTGATGCCCTGCGCGGCGAAGGCGTCGCCGCCCTTCTTCAGCGCCTCGCGGGTCCAGTCGAGGTAGTACGCGAGGTGGCCGCGGGCGATCGTCTCCTGGTCGAGGATCGAGTACGACAGCTGGTCGAACGCGTACGTCGTCGGCGCGGCCGTCGAGTCGAACGTCCAGTTGAAGCCGTCCCAGTACTCGGTCGTGTCGGGCGTGCCGTCGAGATCGGTGTCGACGACCGCCTCGCCGATGGTGTCGTGCGGATGCGCGAGCCCGAGGAAGTGGCTGAGCTCGTGGATCGACGTGTACGAGAGACCGCCGCCGAGGATGTCGGGGTGGACGAAGTGCAGCACCTCGCCCTCCGAGTCCGCCTGCGACGTCTTGAACACGTCGTTGACCGAGGCGAGGAAGCCCCACGGGCGCCCGGCGTTGTTCGTGGCGACGCCGCCGACGATCAGCGGCAGATCCCACGCGTAGTGCTTCTCGACGACGACCTCGAGATCGGGGATCGTCGTATAGCACTGCCCGCCGCGCTCGAACTTCGACGGGTTGGCGTCGAGGTAGTCCATCGACGTCTGCGTGTGCATCGCCGTGAACGGCACGCCGGCGACGTCGTCACCCGCCTGCTTCGCCGCCTGCAGGTTCGCCTGGTCGGCGTCGAGCGTGTTCAGGTACTCGTACTGCGTGTCGCCGATGAACGTGAAGTACGGGACGAGGGTGCTCAGCCCCTGCAGCACGAGGTTCTGGTCGAACAGCTTCGTCAGATCGGTGCCCCACGGAGCGGTCGAGTACGAGTCGCGCCAGATGTTGCTCGACAGGTAGTACCGGCCGACGCTCGGCCGCGGCTCGTACAGGTACGAGTGGAGGAACCGGTACGACGTCGCCTCGACGACGAACCGCTGCAGGTTGTAGTTGAGCCAGCTCGAGTCCCACGTCAGCGTCGGGTTCGGCGAGTAGGGGTCGTTGAAGTCGCCTGTTCCGGTGACACGCGGCGCGCCGTTCTCGTACTCCCAGAGCGGCGGGTCGAATGCGTCGGAACCGACGGGGTCGCGGCGGCGGTTGCCCCACGTCTGCGACTCGTACGGGTTCGGTGCTGCACCGAGGTCGAGGAAGACCTCGCGGTAGTTGCCGCCCCACACGCGGCCCCAGTCGATGCCGGCGAAGCCGTGCGTGTCGGGGTCGATGCGGTTGATCAGCAGCGTGTGGTACTCGTGCTGCGGCTTGAGGATCGCCTGCGCTTCGGGCGAGTCCCACGTGTTGAGGACGAAGATCGTGTAGCCGGGGTCGTGGCCGGGGCCGAGGTTTGGACCGCCCTTCGGGCCCAGGTCGAAGCCGAAGTACGAGCGCGAGTTGTTCGCGAGCCACGTCTCCATCGCCTCGGCGTCGAAGAAGCGGACGGGTGCGCCCGCGGCGACCTGGTTCGTCGCGCCGCGGTACATCCCGCGGGTCGTGTTGTACGCCTCCAGGTACGGGCGGTAGGTCGTCCCGCTGAAGTCCCCTGTCTTCGAGCCGGACATCATCTGCTGGAAGAGCGCCGTCGTGAACGTGCTCGGCGCATAGATGACCTGCGGCTGCCAGTGGTACTCGATCGGGACGAGGTACGGCCTGGCGCCGTCCTCGTAGTAGCAACGGCCGTGGTCGAGCAGCGTGTTCGCGCCGAAGAAGACGCCGCACTGCGTGCTCAGGTCCTTCGTGTCCTCCGTGTACGGAATGAGCACGCCGGGGCGTTGCGACTGTGGGAGCATCGAGAGCAGCTTGCTCTCGTCGACCTGCCCCTTCTTGAAGCCGACGAGCACGACGCGGAGCGGCGGACTCGCCGTCGCGACGGGGCTGTCGGGGTCGTACGAGTAGGTCACGCCGTCGGCGGCTCCTGCGCGCGCTGCTCCAAGCAGCGACGCGAGCACGCCCACGACGACAACGGCCGCGATGCGGCCGAGGCGAACCCCCTTCACCAGTCCTCCTTGGTCAGTTGTCCCCCCACCAACGGAGGGTCATTGCACCCGGCGAAGAATTTCGAAACCTCCTGCAAATTGACTGAATATTCAATCGGCGCGGCGCAGGTAGGCTCGTATCTGTGAGCGCGACGCTTCTCGATGTTGCGGCCGTGCGCCGGCGCTTCTCGTCGCTGCGCAGCGATTTCGTCTTCCTCGATGCCCCCGGCGGCTCGCAGGTGCCGGACGAGGTCGGCGACGCGATCGCGCGGACGCTCCGCGAGGCGAGCGCGAACATCGGCGCGAACTACGAGACGAGCAAGCGCGTGGAGCGCATCCTCGACACGGCGCGCGGCGACGGCGCACGTTTCCTCAACTGCTCGGCCGACGACGTGATCTTCGGCGGCAACATGACGTGGCTCGACTTCGCGCTCTCGCGCACGGCGGCGCGCGACTGGCGGGAGGGCGACCGCATCCTCTTCACGCGGCTCGACCACGACGGCGGCGTCGCTCCCTGGGTGGAGCTCGCAGCCGACCGCGGCTTCGAGGTCGACTGGGTCGACGTCACGCCGGATCTCCAGCTCGACTTCGACGACCTGGCGAACAAGCTCGACGAGCGCGTGCGCGTCGTCGCCTGCGTCGCGTCGTCGAACGCCGTCGGCTCGATCGTCGACGTCGCGCGCGTCTCGGAGCTCGCGCACGAGGCCGGCGCTCTCGTCTGGGTCGATGCGGTGCAATACGCGGCGCACGAGCCCGTGGACGTGCAGGCGCTCGGCTGCGATGTCTTCATCTGCTCGGCGTACAAGTTCTGCGGGCCGCACATCGGGCTTGCATACGGGCGGCACGAGCTACTGGAGTCGTGGCGGCCCTACAAGGCGCGCCCCGCGCCGGTCGATCCGGTCGGTCGGAGCTTCGAGGTCGGGACCGCGCCGTATGAGCTGCTCGCCGGCTTCTCGGCGACGATCGCGTACCTCGAGTCGATCGGCGGCATGGAAGCGATCGCCGCATACGAACGCGAGCTCGGCAAGCGGTTCCTCGACGGGCTACCGGACGGCGCGACCGTCTACGGGCTGCAGACGATGGACGGCCGCGTTGCGACGTTCCTCATCAACGTCGACGGCGTCGACGCAGCAGACGCGGCGAAGCGCCTGGCCGAGCAGGGCTTCGGCGTGTGGGCGCACGACAACTGGTTCTCGCTCGGTCTGCGCGAGAAGCTGCCGTATCCCGGGAACGCGTTGCGTGTCGGGCTGATCCACTACAACACGTTCGACGAGATCGACCGCTTCAACGCGGCGCTGGCTGCGCTCTAGCGAGCTTCAGTCAGCGGCCGCGACTTCGTCGCCGACGGCGATCGTGCCGCTCGTGAGGATGTCGGCGCGCAGACCGCCGCGGTGGACGAGGGGCCGTAGGAGCCCGGGGCGTGCGAGCCTTTCGAGGTGCGCACACGGCTCGGCGAGTCGCCGGCCGACGCACGTGACCGGTCCGACGCGGAACGTCTCGCCGACGAGCGCGTTCAGCGCGATACCGGCGGTGACGATGTTGCGGCGAGCGTCTTCCCACGAGAGCTCGATCGCGGCCAGCACATCGGCATCGACGAGCGTGAGCTGATAGCCGCGTCCCGGAGCGCTGAACGTGCCCTTGCCGTCCGCGTATCGATCGCCCTCGATCCCCCGTCCCGGCAACGCAACGACCGACTCGACTCTCGTCAGCGGCGCCTCGGCTTCGGACGCGATCAAGATTCCGGCGACCGTCCCGACCCCGTGCGCGCTCCCGTAGGGAGCGACGGTCGGCAGGTGCAGATCGAGCGGCGAGAGCATCAATCCGGCCTCGATGCGGGCGCCGTCCCGGTACGCGCCGCCGGGGTCGAGCCAGACGCCGGACGGAGAGCCGAACATGACGACGGCGTGTCTGCGGTCCGCGTCTCGGATCAGCCCGACCCATCGACCGGGCCAAGCGAACGACGATGCGTCGTCGATCGGCACCAGCCCGAGGTTCCGTTCCGCCAGCCACTGCTGGAAGAAACGCTCGGGATCCTCGACGTCCGCGGGCGGGGCCGGTACGGCTGCACCGACGATCTCGCTCACACAGTCGCGGAGCTCGCTCGCGAAACTCGACACCTCACTCGTTCCTGACGATGTCGACCGAGATCTCCACCGCCGGCACCGTTCCTCTGTTCTCGAGCCAGTGCAGCGTGTTCCGGTCCTCGGGCCAGCCGAGTCCAGGCCCGTAGTCGGTCGACGCGCCGTCGCGATGGTCGGTGATCGTCCCTTGCAGGATGTAGACGATCCCGGGTCGGTCCTTGTGGTCGTGCACCGGGCCGTAGACGCCGCCCGGCTCGATCGTCACCAGCCGCATCCGAAGTTGACGTCCTTCCATCCCCGCGATCTCGGGCCCGAGGTCGACCGCGCCAAGTGATTCCACGGTGACGCCTTTCGTCTCGTTGCTCATTGCGCTCCTCTCACGAATGCGATCGTAGACGGCCGAGGAACGTGAGCAGCTTCGGCCAGGAGTCCTCGAGCGCAGCCTCGTCCGCGTGCGGCGAGCCGCCGAGGTTGAGCGTGCCGTAGCGCGACGGAACGTACCCATAGCCGACGCGGCTGACCGCGACCTGGCGCGGGAAGGCCTGGCCGATCTCGTGGCCGGCTTCCGGATAGAAGAGCGCCGTGATGTCGCGGCGGCCGTGGGCGTGCATCCGCTTCTCGATCTGCTGCACCGAGTACCCGGACGGCCAGAGGTGGTCGGCGTCGCCGCCGACGACGAACACCGGGCCCCGGATGTGCTCGACACGAATCCAGCCGTAATCCTCGCGCGTAAGGAACGCGCGGAATCGCTTCCTGTCGCCGTAGACCGGTTTGCCGTGGTACGTCCACGCAGGCGACGAGTCGTCGGACGGCGACGGGATGATGGTCGCCGACGGGACGTAGCCGACCGCTGCGCCGACCAGGCGCGGGAACATGCTCGCGATCAGCAACGACGCCTCGCCGCCGCGCGACGCGCCGAACGTGACGATCCGGCTCGGGTCCGCCTCGGGTTGCTTCGCGAGCCAGCGAAGCGCACGCTCGAAGTACTCCAGCGGGACGCGGGTCAGCGCCGGCGGAAGTCCCGGCTCGGAGAAGTACGCGAGCTCGAGAACCGGATAGCCGTGGGCCGCGAGAACCCTCGCGAGCGTCTGCTGCGTCAGCCCGCCTTCGGAGCCGCCGAACAGGAGGATGGCGGTGTGATGATCGGCCCTGGACGGCGTGATCCATTCGCCGTAGAAGCCCACCTTGGCCGGGCGTTCGTCCGTGCTCGAGAGCTTCGCTGCCACGTCGAACCTGCGTTCGGCATGCGTCGACGCTCGGGCGGAACCGCTCGACGCGGTGATCGTCAGCCGCGTCGGCCATTGACCCGTCGGGTCGAGATGCGGATAGAGGTAGAAGTCCGCGAGCGCGACGCGGCCCTGCGCGTCGGCGCGGCGGGCGACCCGGTACTGCGCCGTGCGGCCGTCGTGCGTCCGACCGCTGAACCGAATCCGTGCCTGCGCGTGGGCGGGCACGCCGCGCACGTGGACGGTGAAGGGCACGTCGAACGTCGCAGACGCGGGCGAAACCTCGATCGAGAGGTGCGACCGTCGACCGCCGCAGGCCGCGACGGCGAGCACCGCCGCCAGAGCGACCGTGACGCGCAGCGCGGTCACGGAATCGGAAGCCTGCCTGCGCCGTCGACGCAGTCGGCGAGGTAGAGGGCAGTCCCGAGACAGCCTGTCCAGAGCGAAAACCGGTCGGCTTGCAGCTGCTGCAGCGCGTGCATCGCGAATGCTCGCGCCCGTGCCAGCCACAGCTCGTCCCCCGTCCGCTCGAAGAGCGCCAGGAACGCGTAGCCGTTGCCGGCCGTGCCGTGGCACAGCCCGCCGCCTTTCGCGAGCGGGCCAGCGCGCCAGGTCAGCTCACCGCCGCCGAGCGCGAGATCCTCGTCGAGGAACGGCGCGAGCGTGGCGACGATCCCAGGCGCGCCGTGGCACCACTGGACGCGAACCCGTTTGTCTCGGTGCTCGAGCAGGCCCGAGCCGGCGACCGCCGGCCAGTTGACGGCGCCGTCCTCCTCCACCGCGTAGCGCCGCAACGTCTCGGAGACGTCGCCGACGTCGCCGAGGGCGAGCACGCAACCCGCGAATCCGTGCGCAGGGCCGAGATGCCGCAGCGGCTTCTCCCCCAACCCTCGCTGTGTCCAGAGCCCCTCTTCGTCGCGCCGCGACCGTAGCCACTCGACGCTCGCGGTGACGTCGGCGCCGAGCTCGCGCCCGACGAGAATCGTGCCTGCGCTTCCCGACATCAGCTCGCAGTGCTCGTCGTCGGCGTTTGCGTCGATCAACTCTCGGAGCCGGTCGAAGTTCGCCGTCGAAGGCGCGAGGCGCTGCAGCACGAGCCGAATGCCGGTCTCGCCGAACGAGAGGCTGCGCGTGTCGTCGCCCTCGCCCCAGTCCAGCGGTGCGACGGCGGACTCCTCGAGATAGGGAACGTAGTCGCGGCGGACATCGACGAACCCGCGCCGTGCGAGGCGGTGCAACGCGTCGACGACGCCGGCACCGCCGTTGTAGACCGAGCGGAGTCGCGTCGTCCTCAGCGACTCGTGGTCGTCCTCCGGATGCACACGCCACCCGCCGTCGAACGCCGCCTCGACGGCGGCCGCAACCTCGGCGATCGTGGCTCGCACCCGATCGACGTTCCAGGTCGCGCCCGCAAGGGCCTCGTGCGACTCCGGCGAGAACAACATCCGCACCGGAGGAAACGCTTATCATACGAACGTATGTTCGTCCTGCACGCTGACGCCGACTCCTTCTTCGCGGCGGTCGAGCAGCGCGACGACCCGGCGCTCCGCGGCCGGCCGGTGATCGTCGGCGGCGGCGTCGTGCTCGCGGCGAGCTACGAGGCGAAGGCGTACGGCATCCGCACCGCGATGTGCGGCCGGCAGGCGCTCCGCCTCTGCCCAGACGCAGTCGTCGTCCGTCCGCGCTTCGACGCATATACGGAAGCGAGCCGCGCGCTGTTCGCCGTCTTCGAGGACGCGTCGCCCGTCGTCGAGGGGCTGTCGATCGACGAGGCGTTCCTCGACGTCCGCGGCATGGAACGGATCGCCGGGCCGCCGCCCGTGATCGCCGCTCGGCTGCGCGCGTCGGTGCGCGAGCGCGTCGGCCTGCCCGTCACCGTCGGCGTCGCGCGCACGAAGTTCCTCGCGAAGGTGGCGAGCGGCGTCGCGAAGCCCGACGGGCTCCTCGTCGTGCCGCCGGACCGCGAGCTCGCATTCCTCCATCCCCTGCCGGTCGAGTGCGTCTGGGGGGTGGGGCCTGCGACCGCGAGCCGACTGCACGCCTGGAACGTGCGCACCGTCGGCGAGCTCGCTGCGCTCTCGGAGTCGACGCTCGTCGCGATGCTCGGCCGCGCCGTCGGCCGGCAGCTGCACGCGCTCGCGCACAACCGCGACTTTCGCCGCGTCGAGGCGCGGAAGCGCCGCGGCTCGATCGGCTCGCAGCGCGCACTCGGCCGCGGCCGCGACTCGGCCGCAACGATCGACGCAACGCTCGTCGCGATCGTCGACCGGATCATGCGGCGGATGCGGACCGCGCGGCGCGCCGGCCGGACGGTCGTGCTGAGGCTGCGCTTCGGTGACTTCGAGCGCGCGACGCGGTCGCACACACTCCCGTTCGCGACGGCGAGCACGCAGGTCGTCCTCGCCACCGCGCGGGCGCTGCTTGCGGTCGCGACAACCGAGATCGAGCGGCGCGGCCTCACGCTGATCGGCTGCTCGGTCGCGTCGCTCGAAAGCGACTCGACGCGTCAGCTGCTGCTCGGCCCGGACGACGCGGTCGACGCGGCCGTCGACGCGATCCGCGACCGGTTCGGCACGGCAGCGATCACACGGGCCGTGCTGCTCGGCCGCGACCCGGGCTTCTCGATGCCCGTTTTGCCGGATTAAGGCCGTTCCGGCTGCGACCGATAGCGACCTGAGGGAATCGGTGCGAGCAGACCGCAAAGAATCGCCGCGGCCGGCATCTCACTAGGTAGGAACGTCAATCGATCCAAGGAGAACGTATGTTCGGAAAGCGACCGGCCGTCTTCGCGGCCGTCGTCACAGCCGCGACGCTCGTCCCGCTCGCGGTCTTCGGAGGCGTCGGCTTCGCCAAGGGCATGCCGAGCGCTTCCGAGTACGAATACGGGCCGAGCGGCGGGCAGTACGGGAAGGTGACGATCTGCCACCACACGCATTCGAAGAAGCACCCGTTCCACACGATCACGGTGAGCCAGAGCGCGCTGCAGGCGCACCTGAAGCACGGCGACACGACCGGCGCCTGCGCTGCGGCCGCCCCGTCCGCCCAGAAGAAGCCGGGCAAGTCCGGGGAGCAGCACGGCAACTCCGGCACGCACGGCAACTCGGGAAGCTCCGGCTCGGACGCCGCCGGCGCGACCCACGGCAACAGCGGCAACAACGGCCACCACGGCAAGCCGTAGAGCCGGCTAGCAGCTCGTCCGCGCGGCCGTCGCCCCCTCGGGGGCGGCGGCCGCGGGCACATTCGGGCTGCGGAGGCCGAGCAGGGCGAGCGCCGCGAGCGCGACCGCTGCGATCGCGGCGGCGAGTCGCAGCGAGTCATCGAGCGGCCGCACCTGGAGCCGCGCGCGCACGAGCAGGGAGCCGCCGATCAGCACGGCGGCGACGGGCACGACCGGCATCTCCCAGTCCCAGTCGACGAGCGCGTGCACGAGGAACGCCGCGTACGCGGCGCCGGCAGCCGCGTCGGCGGGCGCGCGCACCAGCGGCAGGGCCAGGAACGCGATCAAGACCACGAGGCCGATCGGCCCGAGCTCGGCGAGGGTCTCGAGATAGAGATTGTGCGCGTCGAGCGCGCCGGCAGGTGCCGTCGGGCGCTCGTCGAGCCAGAACCGGCCGAAGGTCCCCGCGCCGGCGCCGAGCCACGGGTGACGCGCGACGACGTTGCGCCCGACGGCCCAGTAGTCGGCGCGCTCCGCCGCGACGACGTGTGTCGTGACCGTGGACGGCAGCGCCGACACGGCGACGGCGATCCCGGCGGCACAGAGGACGCCCGCGAGTGCGAGCCGGCGCGAGAGCTCTCGCCCCGGCGGGCGCTCGCGCAATGTGCGCGCCGCGTGCAGCGCCGCGACGACTGCAGCCGCCGCGAGCACGAGCGCGACGAGGCCGCGGCGCGCGCCGCTCCCCGGATGCGCACCGAGATCCGCCAGCCGGCACGTCGCGATGACGGCGGCGACGGGAATAGCCACGCGCCACGCGGCGGTGATGACGCCGCGCCTTCGGACGTCGAGCGCAACAAGCGCGGCGAGCGCGACTGCGGCGGCGAGAGCTCCGCCGACGCTTCCAGCGACGACGATCACCGCAACGAACAGCGGAACCGTCGCGGCCGCCGCCGCGCGGGCGGCGGCACTCGGCTCGTGGGCTGCGAGCGCAACCGCAAGCGGCAGCGCGATCGCGCAGAGCCCGGCGAACGCGTTCGCGTAGCCGACGGGCCACGAGAGCAGCGTCCCCTGTGCAGGATCGACCGGCCCGCTGACGAGGTAGCGGACGAGACCGACGACGGCGACAACGGAGACCGCGCTCAGCACGCCGACCGGCAGAAGCGCCGCCGCCCGGCGCGGCGCGGTCACGACGACGAAGGACGCGGCGACGTAGACGAGGTCGCGGCGCGCGTCGAGCACACTCTGCGCCGGCTCGATGGACCACACCGCCGACAGCAGCGTCCAGGCCGCGAGCGCGAGGAGGGCTGCGACCCAAACCGCGCCGGCGGCGTCGACCGCGACACGGCGACGCAGGACGAGCACGACGGCCGCGACCCACAGGAGAACGACGGTGCTCCATACCCACGAGCGGGGGAAGTAGCCGCCCGAATCGAGCCCGAGCGCACAGACGACCGCAGCGCCGGCGACGGCCGCCGCGCGGGTCATCCGCGGAGGATCCCGGCGTACACGTCGCGGTCGATATTGGCGCCGCTGACGATGCAGACACAGCGATCCTGTCGCCGCAGGGCCGTGGCGAGGGCGAGCGCGCCCGCGCCCTCGGCGACGATGCCGGCCCGCGTCGCGAGCAGCCGGACGGCCTCCCGCACGTCGTCGAGCGGCACGGCGACCGCCTCGTCGACGAGCTCGCGCGCGCGCGCCCACATCGTCGGCAGGAGCGCCCGCCCGCCTGCGCCGTCGACGAACGACGGCGCGTAGTCGATCTCGACGGGGGCGCCGGCTGCGAACGCAGCTGCCAGCGGCGCCGCAGTCTCCGGCTCGGCGGTGACGATCCTCACCTCGGGCCGCAGCGCCTTGACGGCGCTCGCGATTCCCGTCGTCAGCCCGCCGCCGCCCCACGGCACGACGACCGTCTCGAACGCGTCGTCCTGCTCGAGCAGCTCGAGACCGATCGTGCCGTTGCCGGCCATCACCTGCTCGTCCTCGACGGGGTGGACGAAGAGCCCGGCGACGTCGGGATGGCCACGGTCGACCATCGTCTGCCACCAGACCTCGTGCGGGACGAGCAGGAGCTCGCCGCCGAGCTCCTCGACGCGGTCGAGCTTCGCCCGCGGAGCGTTCTCGGGCGCGACGATCCGGGCGCGAACGCCGAGCTCGCGCGCCGCCCAGGCGACGCCCTGCGCCATGTTGCCCGCGCTCGCGGTCACCACATCCTGCGCCGGCTGCGCGCGCATCGCGTTGAGCGCGCCGCGCAGCTTGAACGAGCGGATCGGCTGCAGCGACTCGAGCTTGAGCAGGATGCGACCGTCCTCGTACGGGACGAGCGGCGTGCGGACGACCGCGTCGGAGATCCGCTCGCGCGCCGCGCGGATCTCGTCGAGCGCGATCAATCAGTCGGATTCCTTCGCGAGCTCCGTCAGCTGTGTCCGCACCGTCCAGAGCTCGGGGAACATCTTGTGCTTGATCAGGCCGGCGAGCAGCTCGACCGGCGTGCCCTGCGTGCCGACGACGTCCTCGCCGATGATCCGCGCCACCACCTTGAAGTGGCGGAACCGCCAGACGCCGACCCGCTCGTCCCACTCGGTCAGCAGCTCGGCGAGCTGGTACAGCTCCTCGTGGTCGCGGCCGTTGACGTACACGTCGAGGACCGACAGCCCGCGCTCGCGGAGGACCGCTTCGAACGCGGCGTAGAGCGGCGGCGAGACGCGGCGGATCTCGCGGAAGCCCGGCGAGTCGAAGCCCGAGCCGTGGCCGAGCACGCGCCGCACCTCCTGGTACTCCCACGGCGACATCTGCTCGAGATGCTCGAGGAATCCCTCGACGTACTTGACGGCAGCGCACGCGCGGCGCAAGAGGCGCTGCGCGCCGGCGAGGTTGCGCTGCTCGATCAGCCGTGTCGCCTCCTCGGCCTCGTTCCACGCGTGCTTCAGCCAGATCTCCGACGACTGGTGCACGGTCTGGAAGAGCAGCTCGTCGCGGTGCACCCACTCGTCCGAGGTCTTCTGCAGCGCGAGCAGCTCGTCGGTGCGCAGGTAGCGCTCGTAGTCGCTCTCACCCGGGCCGGCGAGGATCGGCGCGAACTCGTCGGCGTTCGGCGCCGAGCTCACCTCGTCTCCGTCCCGTCGAAGATCTTCATCGGCAGATCGGCGAGCGGCACGCCGCCGTCGTCGGTGACGAGCCACGTGTCCTGCATGTAGAGACACGCCTGCCCGTCCTGCGAGATCGCGTGCGGGTGCATCGACAGCACCATCCCCGACTGCAGCTCCGTCTCGTCGTTCTCGCCGATCTTCGGGAACTCGATCATCGTCATCCCGATCGAGTGGCCGGTGACGTGGCCGAGATGGAAGCCGCGGTCGTGGAAGCCCTTGGCGACCGCGCGGTGCGCGTTGCGCGCCGGCGAGCCGGCGCGCAGCACTGTGCGCGCAGCGTCGAAGTACTCGTCGTACGCCTCGAGCATGCGCTTCGTCTCGTCGCTCGGGTCGGCCGGGCAGATCGCGCGCGACACCTCGACCCAGTGGCCGCCGGGGCCCGCCACCTCGAGCGAGGGCAGGATGCAATCCGTCCGCTCGAACCGCTTCGAGCCGGCGATCTTGAACTCCGGCAGCGCGTTGCCGTTCGGCCCGTCGAGGACCATGTCCATCGTCCAGCGGCCGCAGCCCTGCGAGACGAAGTACTCCTCGCACGGCGCGAGCACCTCGCGCTCCGTGCGGCCCGGCTCGAAGTGCTCGAGGAACACCCAGAAGCCCTCGGTGTTGATGCGGACCGACTCGCGCACCGAGGCGAGCTCGAGCTCAGACTTGACCGCCCGCGCGTGGTCGAACGCGACGTCCCAGCCGACGAGATCCGCTGCGCCGGCGAGCGCCCGATAGTCGCGGACGGTCAGCACGTAGTCGAGCCCGTAAACGCCGACGCGCTTGCCGCGCACCTGCTCGGCGAGCCACTCGCCCGGACGGTCGACGAACTCCTGCCGGTCGATCCACGTCGTGCCGTGCTCGCCGACGTAACGCGCCTCGCTCGGGAAGACGATCGCAGGCTCGCCGTCGACGGGCAGCAGGACGTACGCGTAGCGGTGCACGATCACGAAGCCGCTCAGGTACGTGACCGCGCCCTCGAAGCCGGTGTACTCGTTGCCGCAGACGATCACGGCGTCGAGTCCGTCCCGCTCCGCCGCCTCGCGGACGAGGCGGTACCGCCGCTCGATCTCGTCCTGCGGCAGGCCGGTGTAGCTGACCTCGTCTACTGCTGCCACGACTGCTCTACCCCCTTCACCAGCGCCCAGATCGCCTGATTGAGCGGCGTCGGCACGCCGTGCTCCCGCCCGAACCGGACGATACCGCCGTTCAGATAGTCGATCTCCGTCTGCCGTCGCGCCTCGACGTCCTGCAGCATCGAGGCCTTGTGGTCGTACGCAATGTGCTTCTGCGCCGCGTGGTCGATCAGCTCCTCGGGGTCGGCGTCGAGCTCGATGCCTTGCGCGGCGGCGACCGCCTTGCCCTCGTCGACGAGGCCGCTGACGAGCGCGCGCAGGTCCGGCCGCTCGCAGACGCGGCCGTGCGTCAGGCCGGTGAGCGCGCCGATCGGGTTCGTCGACGCGTTGAAGATCACCTTGCGCCATTGCGGGCCGCGCGCGTCGGCGACGGCGTGCGTCGGCATGCCGCCGCGGGTGCACGCGTCGGCGAGCGTCTCGACGACGCCGAGCGGCGTTCGGTCGTCATACGGGCCGAGCGTCGTGTCGCCCTTGACGTCCCATTGCACGTGGCCGGGCTCGAGGATCTTCCCGGCGGGGAACGTCGTGCCGCGGATCACGCGCTCGACGTGCTGCGCGAGCGTCTCTTCGTTGCCGAGGCCGTTCTGGACGGTCGCGACGTAGCCGTCGCCGAACGCGTGCGCGGTCGCGGCGATCGCCGCGTCGGTGTGCATCGCCTTCGTCGCGACGATGCCGTAGTCGCACGACGGCAGCTCGCCCGCGTCGGTGGTCGCGCGCAGCCGGCCGACGACCTCGCCGGCGCCGGACAGCCGCAACCCCTCGGCGTTGATCGCGTCGACGTGCTCGCGCGACGCGTCGTACGCCCAGACCTCGACGTCGTCGAGCTGGGCGAGATTCGCCGCGAACAACGAACCGACCGCACCGCAGCCGACGATGCAGACCCTCATGTGTAGCTCGCCTCCTTCCCTCTTACCAGTGCGTAGACGGTGCGGTGCAGCGGCACGTCGACGCCGAACCGTTCGGCCTCGCGCACGAGCGAGCCGTTGATCAGCTCGACCTCGGTCGCGCGCTGCGCGCGCACGTCCTCGAGCATCGACGGCGAATGGCGGAAGCCGCGCTGCGTCGCGAGCAGGTTCATCTCCCACGGGTCTTCCCACAGCTCGACGCCGGCCGCCGCCGCCGCGGCCTTCCCCTCCTCTACGAGCGCATGCACGAGCGGGCCGAGCGGCTCCTCCGCGAACCGGTAGTCGTGCGCGAGGCCGGTCAGCCCGGCGACGCCGTTGACCGTCGCGTTGAAGATCAGCTTCGACCACTGCGCCGGCCGCAGGTCGTCGAACGCCTCCGCCTTCAGGCCGGAGGTGACGATCAGCTCGGCGACGGCGCGCGCATCCGCCGGCGTCGTGCCCCGGTACGGCCCGACCCACGTCGCCGTGTCGAGGATGTACTCGACGTGCGCGTCGTCGTGCCGCGTCCCGCTCATGAAGGTCACCGACGAGAGGAGCGGCCAGCCGCCGCGCGCCGCGACGATCTCCTCCGCACCGAGCCCGTTCTGGATCGTCATCACCGTCGCGCCGTCGAACTCGCCGCGCAGGCGGTCGGCGACCGCTTCGAGGTCGCTGCCCTTGCAGGCGATGATCACGAGCTCCGGCGACGGGAGGTCGGCCGGGTCGGTCGCGGCGGTGACGCGGGCCGTGAAGTCGGCGCGCCCAGAGACCCGCAGCCCGAGGCTGTTCAGCGCGCGCGCGTGGTCGGCGCGGCGGACGAGCACCGAGACGTCCGTGACCCGGCCGAGATGCGCTGCCAGAAGCGACCCGATCGTCCCCCCGCCCGCGATGCAGACGTTCATCGGCGCCACCCGAACTCGCGGCCGCCGGTCAGCCCGCTCGGCCGCAGGATGAGCACGAGCGCCATCACGGCGCCGACGGTGACGAGGCGCGTGCCGTTCGGCAGCGTCAGCCGGAAGCCGATGTCGACCGTGTTCTCCGCGTCGCCGAGGAACGAGTTGAGCGCACTGATCGCGAGTGCGCCGATGACGGCGCCCCAGAGGCTGCCGACACCGCCGAAGACGAGCATCGCGAGCGTGACGAGCGTCAGGTCGAGATAGAAGAGGTCGGGCTGGAGCAGGCCGAGCATGTGCACGTAGAGGCCGCCGGCGAGCCCGGCGAGCGCCCCGCTCAGCGTGAAGGCGACGAGCCGCTCCCGGTAGATCGAGATCCCGGACGCGCGCGCTGCGGGTGGATCCTCGCGCGTCGCGCGCAGCACCCGGCCGAAGCGGCTCCGCTGGTATCCGTATGCCGCGACAACGACGATCGCGACGCCGACGGCGAGCTCCCATACGCTCGCTTCGGGCACACCGGTGATCGTCTGCACGCCCGGGCCGATCTTCCCCCAGTAGCTGAGGACGTTGTACGTGATGCCGAGCACGGCGAGCGTCGCGATGCCCGCCGGCAGTCCGGACAGGCGCATCAGCGGCAACCCCACGACGAGCGCGTACACGGCGCCGACCGCGGCAGCGAGCCCGAGCGACGGCACGAGCCCGATCTGCGCGTGCTTCAGCACCGGGAAGAGCTCCGGCGTCGTGAACCCCTTCGTCTCCGGATCGAGGCTGACGAGTCCGGCGAGGTACGCGCCCGCCGCGACGAAGCTCATGTGGCCGAAGGAGATGACGCCCGAGTTGCCGACGAACACGTAGAGCGCCACGACGACGCCGACCATGATCAGCGCCGTCGCGAACTCGAGCCGGTGCGCGGTCGACACGCCGCTCGCGACCGCAGCGGTCACGAAGACGAGCACGAGCGGCGCGGCGAGCTCCGGCAGCCGCCTCATACGCGCTCCGCCTGCTGCGCGCGCAACGGACCGAACAGCCCGGCCGGCCGGAGGAGCAGGACGACGATCACGAGCCCGTACACGACCGACGGGAGGTAGACGCTGCTCGTCGACGAGAGGACGTCGGAGAAGAGCCCGTAGACGAGACCGACGACGAAGCCGCCGAGCGCCGCGCTCCAGAGGCGGTCGAGCCCGCCGACGACGACGCCGACGAGCGCGAAGATCGTGATCGGCACGCCCATGCTCGGCTGGACGAGCGGGTTCTGCACCGTGTAGAGGACGCTGACGGCGCCGGCGAGCACGCCCGAGATGACGAAGGAGAGGACGATGACGCGGTTCGCGCGCACGCCGAGGATGCGCGACGTGCGGAAGTCGGTCGCGGCGGCGCGGATGTGCAGCCCGATGCTCGTCCGGTCGAGCAGCGCGGCGGTCGCCGCGAGCAGGACGATGCCGGTGACGACGATGACGAGCAGGATCCAGCGGACGTCGACGTCCGCGACCGTGAATGCGGAGTTGAGACGGCCGAGCGTGCCGACGATCTGTCCGCGTGAGCCGAAGGCGAGCAGGTAGGCCGCCTGCAGCAGGAAGCTGACGGCGAACGTCGCCACGAGCATCGTCGCCGCCGACGCTCCGCCGCGGCGCAGCGGGCGGAACGCGACGAACTCCTGCGCCAGGGCGAGCGCGACGACGGCGCCGATGCAGAGGACGATCGAGATCGGCCTCGGCCAGCCGTAGGTGTAGGCGAGGACGTAGGCGCCCGCCGTGATCAGCTCGCCGTACGCGAAGTTGACGAGGCGGAGCACGCCGAAGACGAGGCCGATCCCGACCGCGACGAGCCCGTAGAGCGCGCCGAGCGCGATCGCGTCGGCGATCGCCTGACCCCAGTTGACTGCCGCGAGGACCATCACGAGAGGTACGCCGCCGTCAGCCGTGCGGTGTCGCCCGCGTCCTCGGGCCCGAGCGTCAGGCGGAGCCTGCCGTTCGAGATGACGTGCGTCCGGTCGGCGAACGCGATCGTCAGCTGCGCGCGCTGCTCGACGAGGAGGATCGAGACGCCGCGCTCCCGGATCTCGCCGAGCGTCGCGAACAGGCGCTCGACGATCGTCGGCGCCAGGCCGAGCGACGGCTCGTCGAGGAGGAGGACGTCGGGGCGCGCGACGAGCGCGCGGGCGATCGCCAGCTGCTGCTGCTGGCCGCCGGACAGCGCGCCCGCGTTCCGCCGCGCGAACTCGCCCACGACCGGGAAAAGACCGCGCACCCACTCCAGATCCTCCCGCAAGCCGGTGCGGGACCGGCGCCCTGCAAGCCCGAGCCGCAGGTTCTCGTCGACCGTCAGGCCGGCGTAGATGTGCCGCCCCTCCGGCACGAGCGCGACGCCGAGCCGCGCCACCTGCTCCGGCCGGAGCCCGCGCAGCGACCGGCCGTTGAGCCGGACGTCGCCGCCCGCGATCCGCTCCGCGCCCATGATCGCGTGCAGCGTCGACGACTTGCCCGCGCCGTTCGGGCCGACGAGCCCGACGATCTCGCCGCGGCCGATCGCGAGGTCGATGCCGCGCACCGCCGGCACGCCGGCGTAGGCGACCTCCAGCGATTCCAGCTCGAGCGCGGGAACCTCAGACATCGCGGCCGCTCCCGCCCAGGTAGGCATTGGCCACATCGATGTTCTCCCGCACCTCGGCCGGCGTGCCGGCGGCGAGCGTCCGCCCCTGGTCGAGGACGTGGATCCGGTCGCACACCTCCATGATCAGCGGCACGTTGTGGTCGATCAGCAGGACGCCGGCCCCGTGGTCGTCGCGCACCGACCGGACGACCGCGATCAGCTCCGGCACCTCCGCCTCGGTCAGCCCGGCGGCGGGCTCGTCCATGAGCACGTAGCTCGGCTCGGTCGCGAGCGCGCGCGCGACGCCGAGCTTGCGCTCGTCGCCGTGCGGCATCGCGGCCGCGGGCTCCTCCGAACGGTGCGCGAGCCCGAGCGCACCGAGGAGCGCGTCGGCGCGCCGCCGCGCCTCCCTCGCCGAGGCGCCGACGCCGAGCGCCGCGACCTCGACGTTCTCCCGGACCGTGAGCCCGCGGAAGGCGTGGCCGTGCTGGAAGGTCCGCGCCAGCCCGGCGCGGCCGCGGCGCTGCGGCGGCCAGCGCGTGATCTCGCGGCCGTCGAGCTCGACCGCGCCGGCGGTCGGGAAGTCGAAGCCCGTGAGCACGTTGACGAGGGTCGTCTTGCCGGCGCCGTTCGGCCCGATCAGCCCGACCACCTCCCGGCGCCCGATCTCGAGGTCGACGTCCGCGAGCGCCTGCACGCCCTCGAACGAGCGGGAGACGCCGGTCGCCCGGAGTGCTCCGGGCGACCGATGTTCCTCCGTGACGCCGGCGCTGCTCAGCGGCCGATGTTGGCCGGTGAGCTTGCCGTGACGAGCTTGACGAACTGCGCGTGGTTGTTCTGGACCTCGATCACGCGATAGGCGCGGCCGAAGACCGTGTGCAGCTTCGAGCTGAAGCTGACCTTGCCCGAGATCGTCAGCACCTTGTTGAACTTGACGAGGACGCTGGCGAGCTTCGCGCCGTTCGTGCTGCCCTTGGCGGCCGTGATCGCCTTCGCGATCGCGTCGATCGCGCCGGCGCCGCCGAGGAAGCCGCCGGTCTGCGCCGGATGGCCCGCGTTCTTCATCTCCTTCTCGAACGCGCGCACCTGCGCCGACGGATCGTCGCCGTACACCGACGCGTAGGTGAGGTAGTAGAAGTTCGTCACCTGCGGCGACTTCGGCCACCAGTAGTTCCCGTCGCTCGCCCAGCCGTTGATGATCGGCGTCTGGTTGTTCAGGCTGCGCAGCCCCGACACAAACGCGGGCTGGTCGACGCCGAACGAGGTGCAGAACGCGATCACGTCCGACTTCTCGTTGTTGACGCGGCTGACGACGCTGTTGATCTGGTTCTTGAATTGCGTGAAGTGCTCCTGCGCGACGATCTTGCCGCCGAGCTGCTGGAAGCGGACCGTAAACGCCTTGCAGACGTCCTGGAAGTAGCGCAGCAGGTCGTCGGTGACGACGACCGCCGACTTCCAGTGCTTGACCTTGAACGAGTACTCGGCGGCCGCGGCGCCCTCGTCCTGGGCGGCGTTGCCGAACGAGAAGCCGAGCTTGCCGATCTTGCCGAACGCGATCGGGCTGAGCTCGTCGGTGCCGAGGCACGGCGCGACCGTCAGCTTGCCCGCCTTGAGGAACGCCGACGCTGCCGGAGCCGCGTAGTTGACGTCGCACGTCACCCAGCCGATGTCGACCTTCTTCTGGATCATCTGCAGCGCGAACTGCTTCGTCTTCGCCGGATCGAGCTGGTCGTTGAGGTAGATGAGCTTGAGCGGCCGTCCCAGGACGCCGCCCTTCGCGTTGATCTTCTTGATCTCGAGCTGCGCCGCGAGCAGCGCCGGCGCGTCGAACGGCGCCATGCTCTTCGTCGTGTCGATGACGGCGCCGATCACGATCGGCTTCTTCGCCGCGGTGCCGTCGGTGCGGGCCGCAGCCGTCGCGGCGAGCGCACATGCGGCGACCGCGACGATCACAAGCGCGGTGCGCGCCCGTGCCTTCGATGACATTCCCTCTCCTCTCATGCAGTGACTGTTCGTCCATTCCAGCAGGCCATGAAGCTCTCGCGAGCGCGGCTCGCGAGCTCGGTCGGTGGCAGGTCCCAGAGCGAATCCTCGTACGCGCTCCCGAAGGCGCCGTTGTCGCTGAAGATCTCCAGGTCGTAGAAGCCGTCCCAGCCGGCGCCGTCGAGTGCGGCGAGGATCGCCGGGAGGTCGATGACGCCGTCCCCCGGCAGGACGCGGTCGGCCCAGCCGCGCGTCGGCTCGCGCCGGTCGTTGACGTGCACCCCGGCAAGCCGGTCGGCATGGGCCGCGATCTCGTCGAGCACGCGGGGCGTGTTCCACAGGTGCCACGTGTCGAACTGGATCCCGATCGCGGGCGAGCCGACCTCGTCGATGAGCTCGACGGCGTCGGTGAGCGTGTTCACGATCGACCAGTTCTCGATCCCCTCGCGCTGGAACGGCTCGAGCGCGATCCGCAGCCCCAGCCGCGCCGCCTCGGCCGCGATCTCGCGCAGGCCGTCGACGACCGTCGCGCGGTCGCCCGGCCCCGTCAGGCAGACGACCCCGCTCGGGCCGAACGGCGCGAGCCGGTGGAGCGAGCGGAGGATGGCGTCGACGCGTTCGCGCGGGTCGTCCGGCCCGGGAAGGAGCGGCAGCGGGTGGACCGACGGGATCTCGGGGACGGCGCTCGCCGCGCCGAGCCCGCTGTCCCGGAATCGCTCGAGTGAGTCGTCGGCGAGCTTCAGCTCCCAGATCCCGATCCCGTCGACCCCGGCGGCCGCGTACGCGTCGAGGTCCGCGGCGAAGCTCGCGCCGAGGGTGCTGACCTGCGAGATCGAGAACCGAGGGACGCCGATGGCGCGGATCCTACGCGTGCGTTTGACATCTGATCAAGTGTGGTTCAGGGTCCGCCTCCGTGGACTCCCCGCTGACGGCCACACCGCGTCACCGGACGATGGCGGAGGCGGCGCTCGAGCGCCTCCGCGAGGCGATCATTCTCGGCGAGCTGACGCCCGGCACGCCGCTCCGGCTCGAGGACCTCGCCCGGACCCTCGGGATGAGCATCTCGCCGATCCGCGAGGCGGTCCGCCAACTCGAGGCGCTCGGCCTGGCCGAGCACGTGCCGCATCACGGCGCGAAGGTGATGGCGCTCGACGTCGAGGAGCTGCGCCAGCTGTTCTCGATCCGGCTCGCGCTCGAGGGGATGGCGGTCCGGCGCGGGGCGGAGCTCTTCACCCCCGACGACGCGGAGGCGGCGCGGGCGCACCTCGTCGCCTACGACGACGCACGGACGCACGACGACATCCGCGCCGCCGTCCGTGCGCACTCGGCGTTCCATTTCGCGCTCTACAGCGCCGCGCGGTCGCGATGGCTCGTCCGGCTGATCCGGCCGGCGTGGGACTCGTGCGAGCGCTACCGGCCGGTGCTGTTCGCGAAGGGGGCCGTGCAGGACCGCCACGAGGAGCTCGACGTCGAGCTCCTGGAGGCGTGCGAGGCGCACGAGCCCGAGCGGGCCGCGCAGGCGCTGCACGACCACCTCGAGACGGCGGCGGACATCTACGCCGTCGAGCTCAAGGGCCGCTCGATCTTCGCGTTCTGACGCGCCCGACGAGGCGCTGCGCGAGCGGCGGCTTCAGCAGCTCCTGCGCGACGAGCGTTCCGGAGCCGCCGCCGAGCCCGGGCCCCGGCCAGGTGCTGGCGCCGATGTGCCAGAGCCGGTCGACGGGCGTGCGGTGGCCGGGGCTCTGCGGGAACGGCCGCCAGAGGAAGTTCTGGTCGAGCGAGAGCGCGCCGCCGTAGGGGTCTCCGCCGACGAGGTTGACGTTGAGCCGCGCGAGGTCGGGCGGGCCGAGCGCCACCCGCCGCACGATCGACGACTCGAGGTTCGGGATGTGCTTCGCGAGCCGGGCCTGGATCCGGTCGGCGAAGCGCTCGCGCACGTCGTCGTTCCAGTCGAAGTCGCGCGGCAGCTCCTGCAGCTGGATCCAGAGCAACCCCTTGCCGTCGGGCGCCCGCGACGGATCCATCGTCAGCGGCTGGCCGACGACGATCGTCGCCTCCTCCGGCAGCAGCCCGCGCTCGGCCTCGTTCACCGCCCGCGAGACGCCGTCGAGGCCGGATGTGACGTGGACGATCGCCGTGCGGCTCAGCCGCTCGTCTCCGTCCCACCGCGCCGGCTCCGAGAGGGCGTAGTGGATCTGCATCGCGGCGCGCCCGTAGCGGAAGCGGCGCGCCCCCTCGCGCACCGGCGCCGCCACCTCCGCGTCGGCGAGCAGCCGCTCGTGCAGCTGCGTCGGCGTCACGCTCGCCACGACCGCCCGCGCGGCCCCGACGGAGTCGCCGCCCGCGGTTCGCACCGCCGTCGCGCGCCCGGACTGCACGACGACGCGCTCGACGTCGACGCCCGTCTCGCAGCTGCCGCCGTGGTCGCGGATCAGCCGCACGAGCGCCTCCGCGAGCTTCACGCCGCCGCCGCGGGGGATCGGCATCCCGCCCTCCTGCACGGCGACCGCGATCACCTGCGTCATGAAGCCCGACGTCGCCGCGTCTGGACCGAGGCCCGTGTGCAGCACCCAGGGCGCGAGCACGCCGTGCGCCTTCGCCGACGCAAAGGTGCTCTCGAGCCAGTCTCGGCTGCTCTGGAGGAGCTCGCCGGCGAACGCCGCGGCGCCGCCGCGGCCGAGCCGGCGCACCGCCTTCGCGCCGAACGCGAGCCCCGACGGCGACCACAGCTCCGTCCCGAGCACCCCGAACGCCAGATCCGCATTCGGGAAGAAGCGCTCGAGCACGCCGGGCCATTCCGGGCCGAGCTCCTGCGCGTTCGCCTCGCCGCTGCGGAGGAGGAACGCGGCGCTGCCGTCGGGGAACGCCGTCCCGGTCGGCAGCTCGGTGTTGAGATACTCGAGCCCGCGTTGCGCGAGGTCGTCGCCGAGCTGCGCATGCGCGCCGCCGCCGACCCAGAGCGGATGCCACGCGCTGAGCGTGTCGTGCAGGTAGCCGGGCGCCGTCAGCTCCTCGGTGCGGATGCAGCCGCCGAAGCGGTCGTTCCGCTCGAGCACGCACACGCGCCAGCCGCCCTTCGCGAGCAGCGCGCCGCAGGCGAGCGCGTTGACGCCACTGCCGACGATGACGGCGTCGAAGTCAGCCATCGACGATCGCCCGGAACTCGTCGTCGGTGAGGAGGCCGCGCTTGCGCGAGCCGAGCTCCTTGACACGCGCGAGCACGTCGGCGCGCCGCTCCTCGGGAACGTCGAGCCCGAGCTCGTCCGCCTTGATCCGGATCGAGTCGAGCCCGCTCTTCTTGCCGAGCACGATCGCGCGGTCGGTCGCGACGAGCGTCGACGAGTACGGCTCGATCGACGGCGGGTCGTGGAACTGCGACGCGACCGCTCCGGACTCGCGCCGGAAGAGCGTCTCGCCGGTCAACGGCTTCCACGGCTCGAGCGCATATCCCGAGAGCTCGCGCACGCGCGCCGAGACGTCGCGGATCCGGTCGAGCCGCAGGTTCGACTCGACGCCGTACAGCGCGCGCAGCGTCAGCGCCGCCTCGCCGAGGTTCGCGTTGCCCGCGCGTTCGCCCATGCCGTTGATCGTCCCCTGCACCCACGTCGCCCCCGCGCGGACAGCCGCCACCGCCGCTGCGGTGGCGAGGCCGAAGTCGTTGTGGCCGTGGAAGTGCACCGGCACATCCTTGCCGACCCAGTCGACCGTCTTGCCGACGAGGTCCGCGACCGCCTCGGGCGACGCGATGCCGAGCGTGTCAACGACGACGACCTCGCGGGCGCCCGCCTCGACCGCCGATTTGTAGACGCGCTCGTAGAACTCCGGCTCCGCGCGTGTCGAGTCGACGCCGAAGAACGCGGCGAGGATTCCGTGCTCGGCGGCGAAGCGCATCGCCGACGTGATGCGGTCGAGCATCTTCTCGCGCGGCACGCCGATCGCGTTCAGCTTCAGATCGGAGATCGGAGACTCGATCACCGACGCGGGCACACCGAGCTCGACGAGCGCCTCGAGGTCGGCGGGGACGGCGCGCGAGAACCCCCACACCTGCGCACGCAGGCCGGCTTCCGCGACGAGCTTGACCGCGTCCCAGTCGTCCTGCGAGACGCGGGGGAACCCGGCCTCGATCCGATCGATGCCGAGCTCGTCGAGCAGCCGCGCGATCTCGAGCTTCTGCTCGGGGTCGAGGACGACGCCGACCGTCTGCTCGCCGTCGCGAAGCGTCGTGTCGTACAGGCCGACGTGCCCGCCGACGCGGTACGCGTCGTTGAGCGCGCCCGTCCAGATCTCAGTCACAGCGCACCACCCCGTCCGGGAAGGCCGACAGCTTCTGCGCGCCGTCGGCGGTGATCAGGAAGTTGTCCTCGACACGCAGGCCGCCGCCGCCCGGCCAGTAGACGCCCGGCTCGATCGCGAGGACGAGCCCCGGCGCGAACGCACCCTGGTCTACGGCCTGGTGCGGATAGGGCGGCTCGTGCGCGCGGGCGCCGACGCCGTGGCAGATCGGGTGCGTCGGCTGGCCCGGATACCCCAGCCGGTCGAGTCCCTCGCGGACGGCACTGTCCAGCTCGGCCATCGGCCGGCCGGGTGAGCAGCGATCGATCGCGTCCGCGTAGACGGCGAGGAGGCCCGCCTCGAGCTCGGCGTACTCCGGCTTCAGGTCGCCGACGACGAGGTTCTTCGTATGGTCGGCCCAGTAGCCGTCGGCGCAGACCCAGATCTCGAACAGCACCGGCTCGCCCTCGACGACGGGCAGGTCGCCGGTGGCGGTGAACGTCTTGATCCCCTTGCCCGCCCAGACGAGCGAGAAGGGCAGCGCGAGCTCGACGTCGTCGCGCGCCGTGCCCTCGCCGTGGACGTGGCCCTGCCAGAGCGCGGCGACCTGCGACTCCTTCAGGCCCGGCTCGAGGCGGCGGCGCACGTGGTGCATCGCCTGCGCCGCGATCTCGTTCGCGATGCGCAGCCGCGCCACCTCCTGCCCCGTCTTGATCGCGCGGGCGCGCGCGAGCAGCGGCGCGGCGTCGGCCGCAGCGGGAAAGGCGTCGAACCATGCTTTCGTGAACGTCGTCGGCTCGCCGACCATCCGGTCGGACGCCTGCGTGCCGAGCGAGAGCTCGAGCCCGACGCGCCCGTACGGGCGTGCCGCTTCGACGGCAGCGTCGAGCGCGCGCGCGAACGGCGGCCGCGGGTCGTCGGCCGCGTAGCCGCGGATGTAGCGCACATCGCCCGTCCACGCGGTCCGCGCGGCGTCCTCCTCCGACGCCTCGAGGCAGATCAGCACGGGCTCGCCCTCGCACGGGAAGACGCACGCGTCGTAGCCCTTCATCGCCCAGAAGTTCGTCAGGTACAGGACGTTGTCGGGGGCGCGGACGACGAGCGCATCAAGGCCCTCGTCCGCGAGCAGGGCGCGAACGCGGTCGAGCTTCGCGTCGTCGCGCGGCCAGTTCATGGGCAGCTTCGCGCCGGGGTCACCGGTCGGCGTCGACCATCATGCGCACGAGCTCGCGGAAGCGGACGGCCGGCTCCCAGCCGAGCTCCGCCTTCGCCTTCGAATAGTCGCCGATCAGGATGTCGACCTCCGCGGGTCGGAGATAGCGCGGATCCGTCTGAACGTACTGCCGCCAGTCGAGGCCGGCGTAGCCGAACGCCTCCTCGAGGAACTCCTGCACCGAGTGCGTCTCGCCCGTCGCGAGCACGTAGTCGCCGGCGGCGCCGGCCTGCAGCATCCGCCACGCGCCTTCCATGTAGTCGCGAGCGAAGCCCCAGTCGCGCTTCGCCTCGAGGTTGCCGAGGCGGAGCACGTCGGTCTCGCCGCGGAGAATCGCGCCGACGCCGAGCGTGATCTTCCGCGTCACGAAGTTCTCGCCGCGCCGCGGCGACTCGTGATTGAAGAGGATCCCGTTCACGGCGTACATCCCGTACGCCTCTCGGTAGTTGCGCGTGATCCAGTACCCGTAGACCTTCGCGACGGCGTACGGGCTGCGCGGGTGGAACGGCGTCGTCTCGGTCTGCGGCGTCTCCATGACCTTGCCGTACATCTCGCTCGACGACGCCTGGTAGAAGCGGCAGCGCACGTCGCCTTCGCGGATCGCGTCGAGCAGACGCAGCGTTCCCGTGCCGACGACGTCGGTCGTGTACTCGGGCACGTCGTAGCTGACGCGCACGTGGCTCTGCGCACCGAGGTTGTAGACCTCGTCGGGACGGATCGTGCGCATCAGCTGGTTGAGAACGGAGCTGTCGCCGAGATCCCCGTAGACGAGCTCGATCTCGCCCTGCAGGTGGTCGATGCGCGAGCGGTTGAACGTGCTCGCGCGACGCACCATCCCGTAGACGTCGTAGCCCTTCTCGAGGAGGATCTCGGCGAGGTACGAGCCGTCCTGGCCGGTGATGCCGGTGATGAACGCCTTCCGCTTCGCGTTCACCAGCGCACGCGCGCCGGCGCCGGCTCACCGTGCGCCTCCTGCCAGGAGATCACCGGGTTACGCAGCACGCCGATCTTCTCGATCTCGGCCTCGATCACGTCGCCCGGCTTGAGGTACCAGGCGGCGGGGTCCTCGCTGAAACCGGCGACGCCGCTGACCGTGCCGAGCGAGAGCACGTCGCCGGCACTGAAGCCGAGCGCCGAGTAGTGCGAGAGCACCTCGGGGACGGGCGTCGACAGGTGGTTCATGTTCGAGACCTGCCGCGATTCGCCGTTGACGCGCAGCTCCATGTTCAGGTCGTGCGGGTCGCCGATCTCGTCGGGCGTCACGATCCAGGGGCCGAGCGGGCAGAACGTGTCGATCGCCTTGCAGAAGGAGAAGACGCCGCTGCGCATCTCGCGGCGCTGGATGTCGCGCGCGGTGACGTCGTTGAAGATGACGTAGCCGGCCACGTAGTCCATCGCCTCCTCGGGCCCGAACCATTTTGCGTCCTTGCCGATGATCACCGCGAGCTCGAGCTCGTAGTCGAGCTCCTCGGTGAGGTGCTCGGGGTAGACGACCGGCTCGTCGGGGCCGACGATCGCATCGACGTTCTGGAAGAAGACGATCCATGGAGCGATCTCGTGCGACCAGTCGACGCGCTTCGACTCGTCCTCGTGCTCGCGGAAGTTGCCCGAGGTGTGGAAGAACTTCTTGGGAACGATCGGCGCGCGCAGCTTCGCGTCGGCGAGCGCCGTCCGCTCCGGCGTGTCGCCGGCGCCGCCGTGCTCGAAGTACTCGCGCATCGTCGCCACGTCGAGCCGGACGATCTCCTCGCCCTCGACGCGTCCCACCTTGCCGTCGTCGTACGTGACCAGCTTCATCGATTCTGCAACCACCTCAGCGGGTTGTCCGCGTTCTCGTCGGGCGGGAACACGGGATTGAAGACCTTGACGATCGGCAACCGTAGCGTCGCCCTGGCCGCGGAGCGGGCGCGAGCAGCGACAAGCGTGCAGCCGTGCGCACCCGGCGTCTCGTCCCAGCCGGCGAGGAGCGGCACGTCCGGCCGGCCGCTGTAGGGATCAGGCGACGCCACAGACCTCCAGCGCGACGCGCGCGTAGACCTCCGCCGTCTTCACAAGCCCGTCGATCTCGAGGTTCTCGCCCTTGTCGACGTCCATCAGCCCGGTCGATGTGCCGTAGTTGACCGTCGGGATCCCGTAGCGCGTGAGCGCGGACGCGTCGCTGAACCAGCGCGTGACGTCACGCTCCGGCGTGCCGCCGAAGACCTCGGCGTGGCAGGTGTCGATCGCGGCGACGATCGGATGCTTCTCGTCGATCTCGGCGCCGGGAGCGCTCACGTAGACCTCGCCCTCGACGCCCCAATCGGGATGCGCGTCCGCGAACGACCGGACGACGTCGAGCACCTCGCGGCGCGCGACGCCCATCGGCTTCGTCGGCGGCACGCGCACGTCCAGGAAGAGATCGGTGTGGTGCGGCGTGCGCGAGACCCGCCAGCCGAAGCCGCCCTGGATCGCGCCGACGTTGACGATCGCCTTCGCGCCGCGATACGCGTTCGACGGATCGTTCTCCCACGTCGGGATCCAGCCCCGGATCTTCGCGAGCAGCTCCTGCGCTCGGAGGATCGAGTTCTGGTCCTGCTTGCCCTCGCTGAACGCCGTGTGAATGAAGTTGCCGTGCACGCGAATGCGCACCCAGAGCGCGCCGAAGTGACCGAGCACGACCTTTCCTTCGGTCGGCTCGCCGAGCAGGCACATGTCGGCGACGCCGCCGTGCGTGACGAGGTAGCGGCTGCCCGCGGCGTAGCCGCGATACTGCGCGCCCTGCGCGTCGCCGTACTGCGTCTTCTCGATCTCGCCGCACACCGCCGCGATCAGGACGTCGCCCTTCAGCCGCACGCCGGCGTCCTGCAGCGCGCGCACGGCCTCGACGTAGCAGGCGAGCGCGCCCTTCATGTTCGAGATGCCGAGCCCGTAGAGGCGGCCGCCGTCGACGAACGCGCTCGGCTGGAAGCCCGGCACCGTGCGGAGCCACGGCTCGCGCCCGGAGTACGAGGTGTCCATGTGCCCGTTGAACATCAGTGTCGGCCCGCCGCCGGCGCCGCGCCACGTGCCGAGCGCGTTGGCGCGGTTCTCCTCCACCTGCTGCCACTGGGTCTGCAGGCCCATCTGCTCGTAGAGCTGCGTCATCAGCTCCGCCATGCGCTGCTCGTCGCCGGTGAAGCTGTGCACGCCGATCAGCCGTGAGGCGGTGTCGACGAGCCGGTCGCGATCGATGTTCACGAGCGGAACTGCGGCAGGACCTGCTCGCCGAACAGCCGGATCTGCTCGTGGCGGTTCTCACCCCACAGCTCGAGCATGATGTGCGTGCAGCCGGCGTCGCGGTACTCCTCGATCGCCTCGATGCAGTCGGCCGGCGTGCCGGCGATCGGGCGGCACTTGTCGAGCAGCGCGTCGCTCACCTGCGCCTTCGCGGCAAGCCGCCCGCCCCGCTCCATCGCGTCGGCGACGGGCCGGATCTCGTCCTGCTCGATGCCGGCGAGGTCGAGCAGCGTGTCGGCCGCGCCCTGGATGTTCTGCACCTTGTTCGCGAGATACATGCCGGCGATCTCGCGCGCGCCGTCGCGGCCGGCGTCACGGTCGGACTCGTGGATCGACGCAACGACCGTGCAGCCGATGTCGATGTCGGCACGGACGTTCCCCTTCGTATAGCGGACGAAGGGCGGCGTCGTGATCGACGGCGTCAGGCAGCCGTCGGCGATCTCGCCGGCGAGCGCCTGCATCTTCGGCGCGGTCGCGGCGACGTAGAGGGGCGGCACCTCGCGCGGCGCATGGGCGTCGGCCGCAAGCGCAGGCACGTCGGCGCTCCACGTGTCGCCGTCGTAGTCGAAGCGCTCGCCGCCGAGGACACCACGCGCGATCGTCACGGCGTCGCGCATCGGGCCGAGCGTCTTCTTCGTCTGGGTCTTCGTGTTGTTGAGGAAGATCTTCGACGTCCCGAAGCCGAGGATGAACCGGCCGGGCCCCGCCGCCTCCTGGACGACGCGCGCGTCCATCGCCGCCTGCACGGGATGGCGCGTCGACGCAGCGATGATCCCCCAGCCGATCGTCAGCCGCTTCGTCGCACGCCCCATCAGCGCGGCGACGCCGGTCGACGACCGCGCCTCCATCCCGTGCTTCCGCCACCAGGGATACGCCTCGGCGAGCCAGATCGTGTCCATGCCCGCGTCGTCCATCGCCTGCGCCGACGCGAGCATCTCGTCGAGCGGCTCCATCGTCAACTGCATGACGCCGAACCGGAGATCCGGCATTACTGCTGCTCGTACGGCTCGTCGGAGATCGGGCTGATCCCCTCGTCGGCGCCGCTCGTCCCGGTATCGGGCTCCGGATCGGCGTCGGCGTCGGCCGGCGGGCCGTAGTCCTTCGGGCCTTCGGCCGGCGGCGCCTGCGCGGCGGTCGACGGCGCGGGCGAGGTGCCGCTCGCGTCGCTCGAGCCGCCGCTGCCCTTCGCCTGCTGCACCTGCTCGTCGAGGGCGCCGAGGACGTGCTGCACCTGCTGGTTGATCACCGGCTGCAGAACGCGCTGGCCCATCGCGCCGACCGGCCCGGCGATCTTCACGTCCGCCGCCCACTTCATCAACGTGCCGGCGCCGGCGTCGGCGAGATCGAAGGTCGTCTTCATGTTCATCATCGCGCCGACGCCCTGGCCCTTGATCTGCATCGCCGCATGCTCGAGCTCGCGCTCGTCGACCTTCTCCATGTCGACCTTCATCTTCAGGCCGCCGAGGCCGAGCGGGATCTTGACGTTCGCGGTCCAGCGCTTGTCGTCGTGGACGTCGAAGCTCTCGACGCCCGGCATCGTCGACGCCATCGCCGCCGGGTCGTTCAGCACGCGCCAGACGATCGCGCGCGGCGCGTCGAACTCACGCTCGCCTTCTACATTCACGCAGCGACCACCTCGACGACCTCCTTCGGCTTGTTGATGAGCTCCCAGACGCGCTTGTAGGGGTTCCAGCTGTCGTAGACGACGTGGCCGGTCGCGTCCTGCAGCGCCGCACACACGGCGTGGATGCCGGCGCCGCCGCCCTCGCCCATTCCCTTCGTCCCGAGCGGTGTGAACGGCGACGCGGTCTCGATGTAGCCGGTCTCGAGCGGCGGCATGTCGAGCGCGTGCGGCACGTGGTAGTCGTAGAAGTTCGGCGTCAGGAGGTTGCCCTCGTCGTCGTACTCGAACGACTCGTGCACGACGGCGCCGAGAGCCTGGGCGGTCGCGCCCATCACCTGCCCCTCGACGATCTGCGGATGGATGCGGATCCCGCAGTCGTCGACCGCCGCGTAGTCGACGATCTCGTAGTAGCCGGTATCGGGGTCGATCTCGACGATCGCGGCGTGGATCTGCGCCGCGTAGGTCAGCGTCAGGTTCCCGTACTTCCGCTCGATGTCGGGCACCTCGAACGGCGGCCGGTAGACGTAGCGGCAGTTGAGCGTGACGTCGAGGTCCTCGGGGAGGCCGGCGTTGTTGGCGTTGATGATCGCGCCGCACGCCATGAACGGGAGCGCCGCCTCCGGGTTCTCCTTGATGCGCACCGTGCCGTCGGCGAGCTCGAGCTGGTCCTCCGGGACACCGCCGAGGATCACCGAGCCGAGCCGCTTGATCTGCTCCGCCAGCATGTCGGTCGCACCCTTCACCGCGCTCAGGCCGGTGACCGCGAACTGGCTCGCGTAGGTGCCGGAGAAGCCGGCGTGCGAGTTCCAGTAGCTGTCGTGGCCGGCGCGCACGTGCACGTCGTCGATCGAGCAGCCGAGGATGTCGGCGACGACCTGCGCCGCCGTCGTCTCGTGCCCCTGGCCCTGCGGTGTCGTGCCGAGCGTGACGACGATCTCGCCGAAGATGTCGAGCTTGACCGTCGCGACCTCGTTGTTCCCCGAGAACTGCAGCTCGGGGTTGATCATCCGCGACTGGCCGAAGTTGTTCGTCCCGGAGTCGAGCGTCGAGCCGATGCCGACGCCGAGCAGCTTGCCGCGTGACTTCGCGTCCTCGCGCCGCTGCTCCACGTCGTTCCAGCCGATCAGGTCGAGCGCGACGTCGAGCATCTTCGCGTAGTCGCCGGAGTCGTAGATGCAGCCGTTCGGCGTCTCGTACGGCATGTCCTCTTGCTTCACGTAGTTGCGCTTGCGAACCTCGACCGGATCCAGGTCGAGCTCCTTCGCGACGATGTCGATCACGCGCTCGGTGAACCAGAGGTGCTGCATGCGCGAGTAGCCCCGGTTCGGCGAGCACGGCGCCTTGTTCGTCGCCACCTGCTTGAAGTCGAGGCGGATGTGCCGCCACTTGTACATCCCCGGCGTGACCTGCGCCCAGATGACGCCGCCGAGCGGCTCGTAGCGGAGGTACGCGCCGGCGTCGTCGAGTGCCTTCGTCCGGAAGCCGAGCAGCGTGCCGTCGGCCTTGACGGCGACCTCGGTGTCGTGGAACCAGCGCTCGTTGCCGTGCGACATGCTCAGGTGGAAGTCGGTGCGCCACTCCGTCCAGTTGACCGGGCGGTCGAGCTTGCGCGCGAGCAGGCAGCAGACGACGAGCTGCGGGTGCGAGGTGATCTTGTTGCCGAAGCCGCCGCCGATGTCCTGCGTGACGAAGCGCAGCTTGTCGAGGCCGCAGCGCATCGCCGGCCCCATCATGATCTGCGCGAAGCCGGGGAACTGGTTGTTCGTGTACAGCGTCCACTGGCCGACGCCGCGGTTGAACTCGACGACGGCGCCGTCGCACTCGAGCGGCGTCGAGTTGAAGCGGTGGAAGTGGAGCTCGCTGATCTTCACGACCTTGTCCGCTTCCGCGAACGCGGCGTCGAGATCGCCCCACTCGTAGACGCCCTCCCACATCAGGTTCGACCCCGAGTCCTCGTGGAGGACGGGCTTCGACTCGTCGAGCGCGACCCGCGCGTCGACGATCGCCTCGATCGGCTCGTACTCGACCTCGACGAGCTCGGACGCGTCGCGTGCGAGCTCGCGGGTCTCCGCGACGACGGCGACGACCGGCTCGCCGACGTAGCGCACCTTGCCGACCGCGAGCGCGTAATCCTTGACGTTCGCGCCGGGCGGCGTCGCCATCTGGAAGAAGGGGTCGGTGAGCGCTGCGACCTCCTCGCCCGTCAGCGTCCCGTAGACGCCCTTGATCTTCTCCGCGGCGCCGACGTCGATCGACGTGATGTGCGCATGCGCGTACGGCGACCGGACGAAGTGGATGTAGCCCATGCCGTGCCGCTTGATGTCGTCGACGAAGACGCCCTGGCCCTGCGTGAGCCGCTTGTCCTCCTTGCGCGGGACGTTCTGGCCCTGCCACTGCTTCTGCGGGACGACGACCTCGGTCTGCTCGGGCGCGATCGTCGTCGCAGTGCTGTCCTTCACTGGGCCACCGCCTTCACGGCCTCGAAGATGTTCCAGTAGCCGGTGCAGCGGCAGAGGTTGCCCTGGAGCGCCTTGCGGATCTCCGCCTCGCTCGGGCTCGGGTTCTCGCGCAGCAGCGCGGTCGCGCTCATCAACATCCCCGGCGTGCAGTAGCCGCACTGCAGCGCGTGGTGCTCGCTGAAGGCCTGCTGCAGCGGCGAGAGCTCGTCGCCGTCGGCGAGCCCCTCGACCGTCTCGACCGTCGCGCCGTCGGCCTGGACGGCGAGCATCATGCAGCTCTTCACGAGCGTCCCGTCGACGATCATCGAGCAGGCGCCGCAGTTGCCCGTATCGCAGCCGATGTGGCTGCCGGTGAGATCGAGGTCGTCGCGGACGAAGTGGATGAGCAGCTTGCGCGCCTCGACCTCGCGCTCGTACTCGACGCCGTTGATCGTCACCGTGATCGAGTGCGAGCTCACGTTCTCTCCTCTGCTTGCTTCGCGGCGCGGACGGCGAGGACCTCGGCGAGATGCGTGCGGTACTCGGCGCTCGCATGGACGTCCGACGGCGGGTCGATGTTCGCTGCGCGCACTGCCTCGCGCACGGCATCCTCGTCGGCGCTCGCCGGCTGGAGCAGCACCGGCACGGCGTCGACGCAGCCGAGCGCGACGCGCACGCCGCCGTTGACGCTCGCCGCGGCGTTGCAGATGCAGGTGCCGTCGACGCCGAGCGTGATCGCGGCGAAGCCGTCGTGCTTGCCGGCGGGGATCGTGATCTTCGTCAGCAGCTCGCCCAGCCCGACCGCGGTCATGTAGACGCCGACGAAGAACTCCTCGGCCGGCACCTCGCGCTCGCCGCCCGCGCCCGCGATCGTGAAGCGGGCGCCGATCGCTGCCATCAGCGGCGGCAGGTGGTTGGTGGGGTCGTTCGCGCAGACGTTGCCGCCGACGGTGCCGCGGTTGCGCACCTGGACGTCGGCGATCGTCGCGGCGACCTCGCCGAGGATCGGCCGCGCCTTCGCCTCCGCGCTCTCGATCAGCTGCGTGTACGTCGTCATGGCACCGATCGTCAGCGTGCCGTCGCCGGCGAGCTCGATCCCCTTCAGCTCGTCGAGCCCGTTCAGGTCGACGAGCACGTCCGGCGAGGCGGCGCGCGCCTTCATGACGTTGATCAGGGTCTGGCCGCCGGCGAGCGCGCGGGCACCGTCGTCTGCGGCGAGCAGGCCGAGCGCGTCGGCGACCGACGCGGGCTTCGCGTATTCGACCTCCCGCAGCAGCACGGGAGCGATCCTACGCAGCGCGAGTTTGCGCTTGCAAGTGAGATTTTATTTTTTGCCAGAAATTGTGACATCCGCATGGATTCGGTGCGGACTGTCACGAAGCAGGCCGCCACGGCGGCCGGCGCGGACGGCGAGCGCCTCCGCGAGCATCGAAAGCGCCGTCTCGGCCGGCGTGTCGGCGCCGATGTCGAGGCCCGACGGCCCGGAGATCCGCTCGAGCTCCTCGTCGGTGACGCCGGCCTCGCGGAGGAGCGTGTTCCGGCGCTCCTGGTTGCGCCGCGATCCGAGTGCGCCGATGTAGAACGCCTCGCTGCGGACGGCCGTCGTCAGGAGCGGCAGGTCGAACTTGTCGTCGTGGGTGAGGACGAAGATCGCGGTCGCGAAGTCGGGCTGCACGTGGGCGAGCGCCTCCTCGGGCCAGAGCTGGAGCAGCTCGTCGGCGCTCGGGATCCGCTCGGGCGTTGCGAAACGGCCGCGCGCGTCGGCGACGATCGTGTGCCAGCCGAGCAGCTTCGCGGCGCGGCAGAGCGCTTCCGCGGTGTCGACCGCGCCGTAGACGAAGAGCCGCGGTGGCGGGCCGAAGACGTCGGCGAAGATGATTCTGTTCCGATCCGGCTGCTCGATGACGTGGCTGCGGCCGCGGCGCATCGCGTCTCGGGCCAGCTCCGCCAGCTCGGGCGGGCCGTCGCCGTCGAGGCTGCCGTCCTCGCGCACGAGCAGCTTCGCGCCGAGCGGATCGCCCTGGACGATCGTGAACATGACGGCGCGTTCCGCCGCCTCGTCGATGCGTTCGCGCAGCGGCTCGACGAAGACGTCGATCTCACCGCCGCACGGCAGGCCGACGCCGAGTGCCATGTCGTCGGTGATCCCGTAGGTGAGGAGCCGCGGCACGCCCGTGTCCATCACCTCTTGCGCCGCGACGAAGACGTCGCTCTCGACGCAGCCGCCTGAGACGGAGCCCTCGAGCTTGCCGTCGTGGGTGATGATCAGCTTCGACCCGACGGGCCGGGGCGCCGACTTCCGCGTCGCGACGACGGTGGCAACGACGTCCGTCACGCCGTTCAGGCTACCGCCCGAGATAAGCCTTCCGAAGATCCTCGTCCTCGCGCAGCTCGGCGGCTGGGCCGGAGAGGACGAGCCGCCCCGTCGACAGGACGTAGCCGCGGTCGGCGATCGAGAGCGAGACGTTCGCGTTCTGCTCGACGACGAGCATCGCGACGCCCGACTCGTGCACCTGATGAATGATCTCGAAGGAGCGCTCGACGAGGATCGGCGCGAGGCCCATCGACGGCTCGTCCATCAGCAGCAGCTTCGGCTTCGCCATCAGCGCCCGCCCCATCGCGACCATCTGCTGCTCACCGCCGGACAAGGTTCCCGCCAGCTGCGACCGCCGCTCGTGCAGGAGCGGAAACAGGTCGTAGACGCGGTCGAGATCCTCCTTCGTGCCGCCGCCGTGCAGGTACGCGCCCATCTGCAGGTTCTCGAGCACGGTCATCGGCGCGAACAGGCGCCGGTTCTCCGGGACGATCGCCATGCCGCGCTTGATCCGGTGCGCCGTCGGCCGCCGCGTCACGTCCTCGCCGGCGAACTCGACCGTGCCGTTGCGTGGCTGGACGATGCCGAGGATGGTCTTCAGCGTCGTCGACTTGCCCGACGCGTTGCCGCCGAGCAGGCAGACGAGCTCGCCCTGCTGCACCTCGAGCGAGAGGCCTTGCAGGATGTGGATCGGCCCGTAGTACGTGTCGACGCTGTCGAGCTTGAGGAGCGGCGTCATTTCCGCTCCCGGCGCCGGCAAAGCCGGCGCCTCCGCTCCTGGATGAGCTCCGTCGAGCCTACGCTCATTTCCGCGCGGTCGCGCTCGTGCCGAGGTACGCCTCGACGACGCGCGGGTCGGTTGCCACCTGCTCGAACGTCCCCTCCGAGATCTTGACGCCGTGGTCGAGCGCGACGACGCGGTCGGAGATCCCCTCGACGACGTGCATGTCGTGCTCGATGACGAGGATCGTGTACTTCGCTTCCTCGCGCAGCCGTCCGATCAGCTCGGTGATCTCGTGCGTCTCGACCGGGTTCATTCCCGCCGCCGGCTCGTCGAGCAGCAGCAGCTTCGGCTTCGTCGCCGTCGCGCGCGCGATCTCGAGACGGCGCCGGTTCGCGTACGAGAGCGAGTACGCCGGCTGGTCCCAGCGGTAGCCCATCAGGCGTTGACCGAAGAACGACAGCCGCTCTTCCGCGAGCGCCTCGATCTCGCGCTCCTCGCGCCGCATCCCCGGCGTGCGGAAGACGGAGCGCAGAATCCCGGCCCGCGTGTGCGGCCAGCACGCCGCCATGACGTTCTCCTTCACCGTCATGTTCAGGAAGAGGCGCAGCGTCTGAAACGTCCGGGCGATGCCGCGTGCGGTGATCGCGTGCGCCTCGAGACCGACGAGCGACTCGCCCTCGAAGAGGATGTCGCCGGCATCCGGCCGGTAGATGCCGGTGATCAGGTTGAAGAGCGTCGTCTTGCCGGCGCCGTTCGGCCCGATCACCGAGACGATCTCGCCCTCGTCGACGCGCATGTCGAGCTCCTGGATGACCGTCAGCCCGCCGAACCGCTTCGAAACGCCCTGCAATTCCAGCATTAGACGATCTCCACCCGTGCGGTGCCGAGCAGCCCCTGCGGGCGCGCGTTCATCAGGACGATCAGGATGACGCCGATCAGGATCAGCCGCGTGATGCTCGGCTCGACGACGAGCCGGTTGTCCCACACGAACGCCGCGAGATAGAGCGTCGGCACGAGCGCGATCAAGCGCGCGACGCCGCGCAGCATCGTCAGACCGAGGATCGCGACCACGAGCAGCACGAAGGCGACGTTGCCGATCGTGTTCGGCGTCGACGGATGGATCACCCAGCCGTCGAGGAAGCCGGAGAGCGAGCCGGTGACCGTCGGTGTGCCCTCGACGCCGCGGTGCCAGACGCCGGAGACGATCGCGTGGACCGCGTAGCCGAGCGCGACGGTGGCGGCGAGCACGGCGACGAGCACCCGCCACGGCCGCAGCCGCGCGATCAGCGTCGCGACGATGATCACGTAGAAGAGCCACGTCGCGTTGCCCGGGTTGCGCAGCACCTCGAGCGAGATGTTCACGACGAGCGCCCCGAGGATGACGCCGCCGAGGCTGCCCGCACCGCCGAGGATGAGGATGGCGTAGACGATGATCAGCGTCGGCACGTCGAAGTTGATCGCGAACACGGTCGTGTTGAGCGCTGCGAACAGCGTGCCCGTGAGCCCGGCGATCGCCGCGCCGCACGCGAACGCGATCAGCTTCAGCCGGTTGACCGGCATCCCCATCAGCTCGGCGGCGAGCGGGTCCTCGCGCAGCGACTTCCACGCGCGGCCGGTGCGCGACTGATCGACCAGGTACATCGCCGCGAGCAGGAGGATGAAGACGACGAGCGCCGCGTAGTAGTACGACCGCACCGAGCCGAGACGGAACCCGAGAATGTCCCAGTTGTCGATGTCGGTGATCCCGTTCGGCCCGCCCGTGACGTCGTAGTGCTTGCCCTTCGGGTAGCCGAGCAGCGACATCTTGTTGCCGTTCTGCATGACGACGATGAACAGCTGCAGGAAGAAGAGCGTGACGATCGCGAGGTAGTCGCCGAGCAGGCGCCGTGACGGCAGCGCGACGAGCAGTCCGAGGATCGCCGTCGCGACGACGACGACGGGGATGATCAGGAGCACGTCCCAGTGCAGTCCGAACTTCGGCGACGCGAGCATCGCGTACCCGTACGCGCCGAAACCGTAGAACGCGACGTAGCCGAGGTCGAGCAGCCCGGCGTAGCCGACGACGATGTTCAGCCCGAGGGCGAGCAGCATGTACAGCAACGTGTCGAAGCCGACGCGGAGGTAGTAGCCGTTGCTCGTGAAGAGCGGGATGAACGCCGCGATCACGGCGAACGCGGCGTAGAAAGCGGGCCGCGGCACACCCGCGAGCTCGGCCGCGAGGCGCGACTGGTGCATGCGGCCCGCGTGCGTCGCGACCCACGAGTCGACGCCCACCTTCGGGACCTGCGCCTCGTCCGGCCGCTGCGGGGTATCCGTCTCTTCGCTCATACCCGCTCCGTGCGCCGGCAGAGCCGGCGCCTCCGCTCCTTGCCGAGCTCCGTCGAGCCTACGCTCATACCTTCTGCACCGCCGCGCGGCCGAACAACCCGCTCGGCCGGACGAGCATGACGACGATCAGGACGACGAACACCACCGCCTGCTGGAACGTCGACGACACGTAGCCGGTCGCGAACGACTCCGCGAGCCCGATCAGGAGGCCGCCCGCGACCGACCCCGGCAGGTTGCCGATGCCGCCGACCACGGCGGCCGTGAACGCGAACAGCCCCGCCTGGAAGCCCATGTACGGCCACACCTGCTGGTACTCGATGCCGTTGAAGACACCGGCCGCGCCGGCGAGGGCGGAGCCGATGAAGAAGGTGACCACGATCACGCGGTCGACGTCGATCCCCATCATCGCCGCCGCCTCGCGGTCGTACGAGGTGGCGCGCATCGCCTTGCCCGTCTGCGTCTGCTGGACGAACCACGTCAGCGCGACCATCAGGATCACCGTGCCGACGATCGTGATCACGTGCGCGTAGCTGAAGAGCACGTTCGACGGCAGCCGCCACCCGTTCGCCGCGAGCGGCGTCGTCTTGATCCAGCCGAACGTGTTGTAGGTCTTGAAGTCCGCCCCGACGATCAGCTGCCCTGCGTTCTCGAGGAAGAACGAGACGCCGAGCGCGGTGATCAGCGGCGCGATGCGCGGCGCGTTCCGCAGCCGGCGGTACGCGAACCGCTCGATCGCGACGCCGAGCAGGCCGCCGCCGAGCATCGAGGCGAGGAACATCAGCACGAGCAGCAGGACGACGTTCACGTCCGTCGCGTACGGCCCGCCGAACACGGTGATCACGCCGTAGCCGATGAACGCGCCGACCATGTACACGTCGCCGTGCGCGAAGTTGAGGAGCTTGAGGATCCCGTACACCATCGAGTAGCCGAGCGCGATCAACGCATAGACACAGCCGTGCGTGATCCCGCTGACGAGCTCGGTGACGAACAGGTGCCAGTTCATCGGGGTGAAACGGAGACGGGTGCCGAAGCACCCGCCTCCGCGACCTCAGCTACGAGACCGTGACGTACTTGCCGTTCGTGATCTTGAAGATGTGGAACTTCGCACCCGAGACGTCGCCGTTCGCGTCGAGCGAGATCGGCGTGCCGAGGAGCGTGTCGTCGAGGCTGACCTTCAGGACCTCCTGACGGACGTTCGCACGCGTCGGCGTGTCGCCGTCCGAGCAGATCTTCGAGATCGCCTGTGCGTACATCTGCGCCAGCACGTAGTTCGGCGCGCCGAACGGGCTCGTGCCGCCCGGGAACTGCTTCTTGAACGCCGCCACCGTGTCCTTCGCCGACTTCAGCGTCGTCACGTCGGGGGCGAAGAACGAGATGTACGAGCCTTCGGCATTGAATTTCGACGCGTCGAAGGTGCCGTCGGAGCCGAAGGCGATCGCCTTCGAGCCCGACGACTTCAGCTGCTGTGCGAAGAGCTGCGCCTCGGACGCCACCTGGAACGGCAGGAAGACGACCTTCGCGTTGCCGGCCTTCGCGGTCAGCGACGAGAAGTCGGTGGCCTTCTGGCTGACCGACTCGCGGTCGACCTTGACGCCCTTGCCCGTCAGCTCCTTGCCGACGATGTCGGCGAGGCCGGTCGAGTACGACTCCTGGTCGTCGACGATCATGACCGTGTCGCCCTTCTTCACGCCGAGCGTCGACATCATGTAGTCGGCGTCGGTCGGGCCCTGCACGCCGTCGTTCGGGACGTCGCGGAAGAAGTAGCCCTTCCACTTGCCGCCCGTGAGCGAGACGCGGGTCGCCGATCCGGAGCCGAACGCGAGGCCGGCCTTCTTGAGGATCGGGCCTGCGGCCTCGACCTCGTCGGAGCCCGCCGGGCCGATCACGCCGACGATCGACTTGTTCGACGCGAACTGCTGCGCAATCGTCGATGCCTTGGCCGGATCGAGCTGCGTGTCGCCCTGCACGATCTTCAGCTGCGGCGAGTTGCTCGAGTCCGCGTTCCACTGCGACACGAAGAACTGCGCCCAATGGAGCTGGTCGCTGCCGATCGAGCCGGCGGGGCCGGTGATCGGCGCCAGCATGCCGATCGAGACGGTGCCGCAGCTCCCGCCGCCGCCGCCGGACGCGCTCGTCGTCGTGCCGGAGCTGTTGTTGTTGCTGCTGCCGCACCCGGCCGCGAGGACCGCGAGGCCTGCGACGAATGCGAGAGCAGTCACTCTCTTCAGCTTCAAGGTCCCTCCTCTTGGTGTTCCAACCCGGGCTGCGACTCTATCCTGCTGACGTGCGCTGGTGTGTGCAACCGGGAGAGACGCCGCTGTTCGGCCGCGAACGCGGCTGCGAGGAGTTCGAGCAGGAGGTGTTGCGCTTCGACGGCCCGGCCGCGGCGCGCACGAGCCCGGACGACGAGGTGCTGTATGTACTCGCCGGCGGCGGGACGCTCGAGATCGAGGGCGGGCGGGCCGAGTTGACGCGCGGAAGCGCCGCGTACGTCGGCAGCGGCACCTCGTGGCGGGTGGTCGAGGCCGACGGGCTCGAGATCCTCTCGGTCCTCGTTCGCGACCCGCTGCCCGGGGACGCGACGCACGCGATCGTCGGCGTCGACGACGCCGAGACCGGCGACGCGACGGCCGGCCGCCAGTTCCGGCTCCTCGCTCCCTCGGCCTCCGCCACCCAGTTCGTCGGCTACATCCCGGTCGGGCGCGCGCCGGACCACTTCCACAAGTACGACGAGGTCGTCTACGTGCTCGAGGGCGAAGGCGAGCTGCACATCGACGGCGAGACGGCACCGCTCCGCGCCGGCTCGTGCGTCCACCTTCCCGCCGGGCTCGTGCACTGCCTCGAGAACACCGGCCCGGGCGAGCTGCAGGTGCTCGGCGTCTTCCGTCCGGCGGGCTCGCCCGCCGAGGCCTACTACCCCGACGGGACGCGGGCGACGTACTGATGCCGCGCATCGAGCGCAGCGCGACGATCACGTGGGAGGGGAACGCCGCCCGCGGCACCGGGCACCTGACCGGCGACACCGGCGCCTTCGCCGACCTGCCGTTCTCGCTGCCGACGCGGATCGGCGCGGCGGAGGGCAAGACGAGCCCGGAGGAGCTGCTGGCCGCCGCACACGGCGGCTGCATCACGATGTCGCTCGCGACGGAGCTGACGCAGGCCGGGACGCCGCCCGGCCGTCTCGACGTCTCGACCCGCATCGTCATGGACGAGGTCGAGGGGCAGGGACACCAGATCGTCGCGTCGCACGTCGCCTTCCGCGTCGCCGCCGACGGGCTCGACGACGCCGGGCTGCAAGCGGCGGTCGCGAAGGCGGACGAGGGCTGCCCGTTCTCGCAGCTGCTGAAGCGCGCCGGCGCCGAGGTGCACGTCTCGGCCCAGCTCGCGTGACGCTCCGCGAGCTCGCCGCCGCGCGCCGCACACACAAGGAGTTCGGCACCGAGCCCGTCGCGCGCGACGTGCTGCTCGAGGTGCTCGACGTCGCGCGCTATGCGCCGAACCATCACCTGACGCAGCCGTGGCGCTTCCGCGTCCTCGGCCCGGCGACGCTGGCCGCACTGCGGGACTGCGCCGGCGAGTCGGAGGCGAAGAAGCTCGGCCGCGCGCCGATGCTCGTCGTCGCCTCGGCCGCGCTGACCGGCGAGCTGCTGACCGACGAGGAGGACGTGTGCGCGACCGCCGCCGCGATCATGCTCGTGCTGCTCGAGGCGACCGAGCGTGGGCTCGCCTCGTACTGGCGGACGCCGGCGATCCTCCGCACGGCGCGCGGCCGCGAGGCGATCGGCCTGCCGGCCGGCGAGCGGGTGCTCGGTCTGCTCCACTTCGGTGCGCCCGCCCGCGAGCCGGCGCCGCGCGAGCGCGCGCCTGCGTCGCAGTACGTTGCGTTCCTGCCATGATCGGGGCATGGCTACCACTGAAGACACACGCACCCGCGAATCGGTTCCGTTCCGCGTCCGCACGGCGGACGGCGACAGCGTCGAGCTGACGTATTCCTCGCCGCGGCAGGCGGCGACCCACGACGAGCAGGCGGTGCTCGAGTCGCTGCCCTGGTTCGAGCCGGGCAAGCCGCTCCGCAACTACATGCTCCACGAGACCGACTTCGTCGACGAGGTCGAGCAGATCTGGGGCCGCCCGTGGGGCGCCGAGGGCATCGGCACCCTGCGCGAGGTGCTCGTGTCGCGCCCGACCGAGAACGAGGTCCGGCCCGAGTACGCGCAGGAGTGGCAGTACTACTACTCGAGCGCCGGCGGCAACGCCGACCTCGGCCGGCTGCAGGCGCAGTTCGACGAGTACTACGCGGTGCTGGAGGAGCACGGCGTGCGCGTCAACTACATCGAGCCGCCCGTCCCGGCGATCGGTGCGTACGGCTGGATCAAGAACCTCGTCACCCTCGCCGGCGGCGGGCTCGTCGTGCGCGGCGGCGCGATCGTCCACCGCTACGGCCTCGGCTCGTGGCAGCGCGGCCGCGAGGTGATCTGGGAGAAGGTGCTCGCGGCGCTGCAGGTGCCGATCTACCTGACCGTCCACGGCAAGGGGATCTGCGAGCCCGGCGCCGGCCGCTGGCTCGACTCGCAGACGTTCGCGTTCAACGAGTCGGTCGTCGCGAACGAGGAGGGGCTGCGGCAGCTCGAGTTCATCCTCTCGAACCTCGGTATCGAGCTGATCGTGTGCCACTCGCCGGGCTGGTACGACAGCACCGGCCACGGCAACATCGGCACCTCGCACATGGACATGGTGATGCTGACCGTCGACGAGCGGAAGTGCCTGCTCGCGCCGCATCTCGTCAACTACGGCTTCGTACGCGAGCTGATCAAGCGCGACTTCACGATCATCGAGGTGCCCGTCGAGGAGTACTGGGACCTCGCAATCAACGGTGTGACGCTCGCCCCCGGCAAGATCGTGATGAATTCCGGCTCACCGACCGTCCTGCGCGCGCTCGAGAAGCACGACGTCGAGGTCGTCCAGGTCGACTTCTCCGAGTCGCACAAGTTCGCGATCGCGGGCCTCCATTGCGCGACCCTGGAGCTGGTGCGAGACCAATCCGGAACGGACTAGGGGCTTCCCGGATAGCCGTGGCACCGGTCGCAGAGCGATCCTGGTGCCATGGAAACGATCGCTGAACACAAGACCCTGACGCGGCCGAAGGACGGCCGCTGGCTCGGCGGCGTCTGCGAGGGGCTCGGCGCGTACTTCGACCTGACGCCGGCCGTCTACCGCATCGCCTTCGTCGCGCTGACCTTCGCAGGCGGCACGGGCCTCCTCCTCTATGCGGCGGCGTGGCTCGTCATCCCCGAGGACGGCGCTGCCGACTCGATCGCCGCCGCCGAGCTGAAGAAGCACCGCGCGCACCCACGGCGGCTGCTGGGCCTCGCGCTGATCGGCGCGATCGCCCTCGCCGTCATCTCCTCGATCCACATCTGGCCGAGCCCGGGCAACTTCTGGGTGCTCGCGGCCCTGCTGATCGCAGCGCTCGCCTGGTGGCGCGGCCGCGTCGTCCTCGGGATCGTCGCCGCGATCCTCGTGGTCGTCGTCGCCGGGCTGCTGCTCGCCGTCCGCGTGCCCGTGTTCGCCGGCGTCGGCGACCGGAGCTACAACACGCTCCACTCGAAGTACACGCTCGGCATCGGCGACCTGAAGATCGACGTCAGCGACGCGCGGCTGCCGAAGGGCGAGACATTCGTCAAGGCGACGGTCGGCATCGGCAGCCTCCGCGTCTACGTGCCCGAGAATGCGTCGGTCGAGGTCGACGGGCGCGCGCAGGCCGGCGACGTCGTCGTGCTCGGCCACGAGGACAGCGGCACGCACGTCCGCTCGCACATCGTCGACCGCACCGGCTCCGGCCGAGTGCTCGTTCTCGATCTGCGCACCGGGTTCGGCAAGATCAGCGTGAACCGCAGGTGAGGATCCCGCAGGTCGAGCGGAGCAGCGACGACGCGGTCGTCGCCGGCGTCTGCGCGGGGATCGCGCGCACGCTCGGCGTCGACCCGACGTTCGTGCGGCTCGTGTTCGCGCTGCTCGCCTTCGCGAGCGGCGCAGGGATCATCGCCTACGTCGGAGCGTGGGCGCTCCTGCCGGGCCCGGACGAGCACGAGCCGGCCCGGCGGCGCCGCCGCATCATGGGCACGGTGCTGCTCGTGTGGAGCGCGATCCTCGCGCTCAGCGGCCTCGGCCTCTCGAACTCGATCGTCTGGCCGCTGCTGATCGCCAGCGCCGGCGCGGTGCTGCTCCGCCGCGAGAGCCGCACCGCCGGCATCGCGCTCGTCGTGATCGGGATCGTCCTCTTCGTCTCGCACAACTCGGCCGGATCGGCGACGACGCTCCTTGCGCCCGGCGCGGTCGGCGTCGCGATCGCCGTGATCGCCGGGCCGTGGGCGTGGCGCGAGGCGCGCGACCGCGCGCGCGCCGAGGAGCGCGCCGAGCTGGCGGCGCGCGTGCACGACTCCGTGCTGCAGACGCTGACGCTCATCCAGAAGGACCCTGCGAACGCGCGCCGCCTCGCGCGGCGGCAGGAGCGCGAGCTGCGCGCATGGCTGTATCCGACGACCGCATCGGGGACGCTCGCCGACGCGGTCGACGCCGCCGCCGCGGAGATCGAGGAGCTGCACGGCGTCCGCGTCGACGTCGTGCACACCGGCGACGCCGCGCTCGGCGAGCGCACCGAGGCGCTCGCGCTTGCGGCGCGCGAGGCGATGGCGAACGCCGCCCGCCACGCCGGCGTCGACGAGGTCTCCGTGTACGTCGAGCCCGCCGCCGTGTACGTGCGCGACCGCTGCCACGGCTTCGATACCGAGGCGGTCGCCGCCGACCGCCGCGGCCTCGCGGAGTCGATTCGCGGCAGGATGGAGCGCGTGGGCGGCACCGCGCGCATCTCGTCGGTCGTCGGCGAAGGGACGGAAGTGGAGCTGCTGCTGTGACGCGTGTGGTGCTGGTCGACGACCATGACCTCTTCCGTGCCGGCGTGCGCGCGCAGCTGGAGGAGGGGATCGAGATCGTCGGCGAGGCCGCGTCGGTCGCCGACGCGGTGCAGCTGATCAAGCAGCTCGACCCGGACGTCGTGCTGCTCGACGTGCACCTCGGCGACGGCAGCGGCGACGCGGTGATCGTGCAGGTGGCGCCGGAGCGGCCGGGCGTGAAGTTCCTCGCGCTCTCGGTGTCGGACGCGCCGGAGGACGTGATCGCGGTGATCCGCGCCGGCGCGCGCGGCTACGTGACGAAGGCGATCTCGGGCGCCGAGCTGAGCGACGCGGTCCGTCGCGTCGCCGACGGCGACGCGGTCTTCTCGCCGCGTCTCGCCGGCTTCGTCCTCGACGCGTTCCGGAGCGGGGAAGCGACCGCTGCCGACGCCGAGCTCGACGCGCTGACCGCGCGCGAGCGCGAGGTGCTGCAGTTGATCGCCCGCGGCTACCGGTACAAGGAGATCGCGTCGCGGCTGCACCTCTCGCCGCGCACCGTCGAGTCGCACGTGTCGGCGGTGCTGCGGAAGCTGCAGCTGTCGTCGCGGCACGAGCTGACGCGCTGGGCAGCCGAGCGGCGCTTGATCTGACTATTCGAGCGCGGTCTCGCCGGGCCGCGGCTCGGCGACGCCGGACTCGGGCGTGCCGACGACGGTCGGGCGCGGCGGGCGCAGATACAGCCCGTCGTAGACGAAGGCGGCGATCAGCGCGCCGATGATCGGGCCGAGCCAGTAGATCCAGCCCTCGCCCCAGAAGTTGCCGATCAGCTCCGGCCCGAACGCACGCGCCGGGTTCATCGCGGCGCCCGTCAGCGGCCCGCCGAGGAAGACGTCCATCGTGATCGTCAGCCCGATCGCGAGGCCGGCGATCGCCTTGAACGCGCCGCCGGGGTCGACGGCGGTCGCCCAGACCGCCCAGACGAGGAAGAAGGTGAGGACGATCTCGAGCACGAAGCCCTTGCCGGCGCCGAAGCCGCCGGCGTGCGGCACGGCCGCGAGGAACGGGTCGTGCTTGAAGAGGCCGCGCAGGATCGCCGCGGCGATGATCGCGCCGAGCAGCTGCGACGCGATGTAGACGGCGGTCAACGCGCCGGTGATCCGCCGCGTCGCGGCGAATGCGAGCGTGATCGCGGGATTGAAGTGGCCGCCGGAGATGTGGCCGAGGTTCGAGACCATGATCCCGATCGCGAGGCCGTTCGCGAGCGCGACCGCGACGATGTCGTTGCCGCTGACGATTCCCGCGCCGCCGCCGATGAAGATCAGCGTGAACGTGCCGACGAACTCTGCGACGCCGCGACGGAGGAAGCTCTCGTCCACGGCGGAGATTGTGGGTAACGGGTCGGACGTCGGGGTACTGCTAGCTTGGTCGTATGGCGGACACAGAGCAGACTCAGGGATTCACGATCGAGTGTCCGCACTGCCACAAGAGGTTCGAGGCGACGGCCGTGCAGGGTGCCGGCCGGATCCGCGGCTTCAAGTGCCCGCACTGCCGGCTGTTCGTCCCGTACGACCGCGTCGCCGAGCAGGCGCTGTCGCGCGATCCCGAGTCGGCTTAGCTGACGGCGTCGCGGAGCGCCTGCGCTTCCGGCAGGTGCTCGAGCTTCTTCAGTGTGTTGTTCTCGATCTGGCGGATGCGCTCGCGCGTGACGCCGAACGCGCGGCCGACTTCCTCCAGCGTCTGCGGCGGGCCGCCGTGCAGGCCGAAGCGGAGGGCGATCACCTGGCGCTCGCGGTCGGGGAGCGCGCCGAGCGCGTTCTCGATGTCCTCGCGCCTGAGGCTGAGCTGTGCGGTGTCGAACGGTGACTCCGCCGTCTCGTCCTGCACGAAATCGCCGAGGCTCGAGTCCTCCTCCTCGCCGATCGGCTTCTCGAGGCTGACCGGGAGCTGCGCCATGCGCAGGATCTCGCGCACCTCATCCGTCGTCATCTCGAGCTCCTCGGCGATCTCCTCGGGGCTCGGCTCGCGGCCGAGGCGCTGCACCAGCTGCCGCTCGATGTGCACGACCTTGTTCAGCTTCTCGACCATGTGGACCGGGATGCGGATGGTCCGCGCCTTGTCGGCGATCGCGCGCGTGACCGCCTGGCGGATCCACCAGGTCGCGTACGTCGAAAACTTGTAGCCCTTGCGGTAGTCGAACTTCTCGACGGCACGGATCAGGCCGAGGCTGCCCTCCTGGATCAGGTCGAGGAAGCTGAGCCCGCGGCCCAGGTAGCCCTTGGCGATGCTGACGACGAGGCGGAGGTTCGCCTCGATCATGTGCGTCTTCGCCCCCATGTCGCCGCGCTCGATCCGCTTCGCGAGGCTCACCTCCTGGTCGGCGGTGAGGAGCGGGACCTTGCCGATCTCGCGGAGGTAGAGGCGGAGCGAGTCGAGGCTCGGCTCGACGGTCAGGTCGAGCTTCGGAACCTGCGGGATCTTCTCCTCCTCCGGCTGCACCTGCTGCAGGGGCGCCGTCTTGTGCTGCTCCCCCTCGACGAGCTCGATGCTGTGCTCGATCAGGTAGGTGTAGAAGTCCTCCGCCTGCTCCTTCGTCACCTCCACGTCGTCGAGCGCGGTCGCGATCTCGTCGTAGCTGAGGTAGCCCTTCTCCTGACCCTCGGCGACGAGCTTCTGCAGCTCTTCGACTTCGGGGAGCGCAACGTCGACGGTCAGCACTTCTTCGATTACCTCCAACTGAACTAGTCGTTTGCGACGGCTACTGCGAACGAACCAGAACTGCTGAGAGGAGCACCCTCCCCCGCTCCACCCTCGTGACGCGCGGGATGTTAGTCATGCGGTCGAGGTCCGTAAAGACACGTCGCCGACGATCTCGCCGCGGGTGTTGCGGATATCGGTCGGCGGGAGGTCGACGTCGAGGAACGCGGCGGCCGCCGCGGTGAGTGCGCGGAAGGCGCCGTCCTCCACCTTCAGCGCGTAGCCGGTGCCGGTCGCGAGGTCGACGCCGCAGAGAAGACCCTCGGCGCCGCCCTTGGCGATGTGGGCATCCGTGTGGTGCATGAGCAGGACGTCGGCGCCGTCGGGGCCGCCGATCAGATCGGGCCGCGCGCGCATCGCCTCGGTGATGCGGTCGGCCTTGTCGAGGTGCGGCAGGCGCGCGAACGCGTAGGCCATGCGCTCGAGCGGCAGCGCGAAGGTGACGACGCCGCAGCCGTCGTTTCCCGTTTTGAAGTCGGTCGCGGCGTCGGCGCCGGCGGCCTCCGCATGCGCGCTCGCGCAAGCCTGCTGCACCGGGTGCTGCGGCTCGTGGTAGCCGCGCTTGGGCCAGCCGTTCGCGTCGCAGAGGGCGAGCATGCCCGCGTGCTTGCCGGAGCAGTTGTTGTAGATCTTCTGCGGCGGCCGGCCCTCCTGCGGGCCGAGCTCGAGGTCGTCTTCGGTGGCGTTCGCCTTCGCGAGTAGGGCCTTCGCGGCCGCGAGCTGTTCATCCGTGGCCCGGTGCGACGCGGTGGCAATTGCGATGTCCTCCTGCGTCAGGTCGTCGCGGGCGCGGACGAGCGGCAGCGCCTGCAGGGGCTTGCTGCTGGAGCGCATGAAGCAGGTGAGCGCGGCGTCGCCGGCTTCCTTGACGACGGCGCCGTCCCTGACCGCGACCGCGTGCACCCGGTGCACCGCCTCGAGGACGCCGCTGCGACGCACTTCCACAATTAGCGGGTCCACCGGGCGAACCGTAACGGCCTGTACCCGGTACCGTCACGACAGTGTGAAATCTTGCGGCGGGACAGTTTCGCGCCGGCGTCGCGCCCGCTATCTCTGGCGCATGGCGCGAACACACCGCGACAAAGCTGGCGGTCTCTTCCATGTCTATACGCGTTGCGTCTACGCAGCGCCATCGCTGTACCGAGACGACGTCGACAGGCTCGAGTTCCTTCGCCATCTCGCCGCAACGACAGTTCGGAATGGGTGGACATGTGTTGCGTTCTGTCTGATGACGACGCATTACCATCTCATCGTCGAGGTCGGCGACGACGTGCTGCCGAGAGCAATGCATCGCCTGAACCTTGGCTATGCAATCGCTTTCAATAAGCGGCACGGGTCAAGGGGCCACGTCCAGTTTCGCCGCTACGGTGCACGGCGGATTCACGCCGACGGCGACTTCCTCGTCCGCTATCGCTACGTCGTTCGAAACCCTGTCCGCGCGGGACTGTGCACGCGTGCGGCTGACTGGACCTGGAGCAGCTTTGCCGCGACGCTGGGCGGCGGTGAAGCGCACTCCTTCATAGACGACAGTCGGATCCTGGCCGCGTTCAGCCAGCCGGACGAGCTTCGCGACTTCGTCGAGCAGTCGCGATGAACTCGTGACAGTTTCGTGGCGGTACCGGGTACAGATCGTGGACTTGCGAATGGTCGGGAAATGTCGTACGTTTGGGAAAGATGGACCGTAAGACCTCCGTTGTGGTCGCTCGCGCTGCCGGCTCCGCCGGCAGCGCGGGTACGGCTGCCGCCACGGCGCCCCAAGAGACCCCCGATGCAGCCGCGACGCCGGCGCACGATTACGACGCCGCGGACGTGCTCGTCGTCCGGGGGCCGGACCAGCTGAAGGCGCTCGCGGACGAGCTTCGCGGACGGATCGTCGTCCTCCTCCGGGACCGGGCGCTGTCCACGACCGAAGTGGCCGCCAGGCTGAAGCTGCCGAAGGGAACCGTCGGCCACCACCTGAAGGTGCTCGAGCGCGCCGGGCTGATCCGCGTCGTCCGCACCCGCCAGGTCCGTGCGCTGACGGAGAAGTACTACGGCCGCACCGCCCGCCTCTTCCTCTACGAGAGCGCCGACGGCCGGAACGCCGAAGACGTGCGGAACATCGTCGCCGTCTCGCTTCGCATCGCCGCCGAGGAGATCCCGACGCTCGACCCGAACGAGGAAAGCCACAGCTGCTCGGGCGTCCTCCGCGTCCGCCTGAACGAGGCCGACGCGCGCCGCTTCAACCGCCGCCTCGACCGGCTGATGAACGAGTTCCGCAGCGCCGACGACCCGAACGGCGAGCGCTACGGCCTCGCGCTCGCGATGTACAGGAGAGGCGACGATGCGTGAACGGCGCAGGCTGGAAGCGTCGGCGGCCGAGCCACCGGCGCCCGGCCCGCTGGGCGGCCGCCTCCGGCGGCCGGACGGCGCGCTCTGGTCGCATCCCGACTTCCTGAAGCTCTGGACGGGCCAGACGATCAGCGAGTTCGGCTCGCAGATCTCGCAGCTCGCGCTGCCCCTCCTCGCCGCCGTCAGCCTGCACGCGAGCCCGTTCCAGTTCTCGCTGCTCGGCGTCCTCGGCTTCCTGCCGTTCATCATCTTCGCGCTGCCCGCCGGCGTCTGGGTCGACCGGCTGCGCCGCCGTCAGATCCTGATCGTCGGCGACTCCGCGCGCGCGCTCCTGCTCACGCTGATCCCGGTCCTCTGGGCGCTGGACGCGCTGCAGATGTGGCACCTGCTCGTCCTGCAGTTCGTGATCGGGATCTTCACCGTCTTCTTCGACGTCGCGTACCAGTCGTACCTCCCCGCGCTGATCGAGCGGGAGCACCTCGTCGACGGCAACTCGAAGCTGCAGCTGACCGTCAGCGTCTCGCAGGTCGCGGGACCGAGCGTCTCGGGGGCGCTGATCGCGGCGATCACCGCGCCGTATGCGATCGTCGCGGACGCCGCCAGCTTCATCGCCTCGACCCTCTTCATGGTGACGATGCGCCACCGCGAGACGCCGCCGCAGCACGACGAGGCGTCACCGCGCCCGAAGATGTGGCCGCAGGTGAAGGAAGGCCTGCAGTGGGTCGTCGGCCACCCGTGGCTGCGCGCGATCGCAGCGTGCACGGGCTCCTCGAACTTCTTCTCCGGCGTCCTGTTCTCGATCGTGATCCTCTACATGGTGCGAACGCTGCACCTGAGCGCGTTCGAGATCGGCTTCGTGTTCGCCGTCGGCAGCGCCGGCTCGATCGTCGGCGCGCTCCTGACCGGCCGGATGAACAGACGGCTCGGGGTCGGCGCGACGATCGTCTTCACGTCGCTGGCGTTCTCGGTCGGCGGCATCTTCTTTCCGCTCGCGCCGGCATCGTTCCCGCTGCCCCTGTTGATGATCGGCCAGGCGCTGTTCGGCTTCGGCGGCGTCGCCTACAACATCACGCAGGTCAGCCTCCGCCAGGCGATCACGCCCGAGCGCCTGCAGGGGCGGATGAACGCGGCCATGCGCTGGATCGTCTGGGGAACGCTGCCGCTCGGCTCGCTGACCGGCGGCGCGGTCGCGACCTGGTGGGGCCTGCGCACCGCGCTCTGGGTCGGTGCGCTCGGCGGCATGCTGCCGTTCCTGCCGATCGTGCTCAGCTCGGTGCGGACCATCCGCGAGATGCCGGCACCGGTCGACGAGCCGACGCCGGCGCAGGCCGAGCTCGACGGCGGGCTCGTCGAGGGCGTGCCGCTCCCCGGCCCCGCCGCCGCCGACGCCTAGCGATAGAGCTACCGTCAGCGGATGCCAGAGCTGCCGGAGATGGAGGCGTGGCGGCGCCAGCTGAACGACCCGGTCTCGGCCTTCCCGATCGCGAAGGCCGGCCCCGCGCACATCGCGACGCTGAAGACGTTCGACCCGCCGCTGGACCAGCTGGTGGGAAGACAGTTCAAAGGAGCGGAGCGGCGCGGCAAGCGGCTGCTCTTCCCGACGACCGACGGCGAGCTCGTGCTGCTCATCCACCTGATGACCTCGGGCCGGCTGAAGATGCTGAAGGCCGGCGAGACGGCGCCGAAGCAGCCCGCGTTCGCGCTCGAGCTCGTCGGCGGGTCGAAGCTGATTCTCACCGAGAACGCGCGACGCAAGCAGGCCGGCGTCTGGCTCTACACGCCGGCACAGGCCGAGCACGAGCTCGAGCACCTCGGCCCGGAGGCGCTCGGGCTCGACGCCGCGCAGCTCGAGGAGATCGTCCGCGGCGACTCGCGCCGCCTGCACGCCCTGCTGCGCGACCAGCGCCTGATCGCGGGCATCGGCCGCTCGTGGTCGAACGAGATCCTGCACGCGGCGAAGCTCTCGCCCTATGCGCTGACGAAGGAGCTGACCGACGAGGAGATCGAGCGCCTCGCCGACGCGATGAACAGCGAGCTCGCGCGCGGCCTCGCACTGCGCGAGCGGGGCGCGTCGGACGCGAAGACGTACCGCATCCACCACAAGCTCGGCGAGCCGTGCGACGTCTGCGGCACGCCGATCCAGCAGGTCGACTTCGAGTCACACACGATCTACTACTGCCGCACCTGCCAGACCGGCGGCCGGGAGCTCAAAGACCGGCGCATGTCACGCCTGCTGCGTTAGGCTCGGCCGATGGCGAAGACCGTCGCGGATGTCATGGTCAAGGATGTCCTGACCGTCGAGCCGTCGGACACGATCGGCGAGGCCGCCGAGAAGATGCACGCGGCGAACGTCGGCGCAGTCGTGGTCGTCGAGGACATGGTCCGGGTCGTCGGCATCGTCACCGAGCGAGACCTCCTCCGAGCCGTCGCGCAGCGTGCGCGCGCGGCCGAGGCGCGGGTCCGGCAGTGGATGACGGTCAACCCCGTGACGATCGCGCCCGAGACGCCGATCGACGAGGCGGCGCAGATCATGTTCGACAACAACTTCCGCCACCTGCCGGTCGTCAAGGACGGCCGGCCGCTCGGGATCGTCAGCCTGCGGATCCTGGCCCGATGGGCGTTTCAGTCCGTCCAGCGCCCCGAATAACCTCCGGTTCGTGATCCGGTTGTTCCCCGAGCGCGGCGGGTGGCTCGAGGTCGTCTGCGGCCCGATGTTCAGCGGCAAGAGCGAGGAGCTGATCCGCCGGCTGCGCCGCGCCGAGATCGCGGGCCAGCGCGCGCTGATCGTCAAGCCGCAGATCGACGACCGCTACGACATCGGCCACGTGGTCAGCCACGCCGGCGCGAAGATGCGGGCCGTCGCCGTGTCGCGGCCCGAGGACATCCCCGGCCTCGCCGACGACTACGACGTGCTCGGGATCGACGAGGTCCAGTTCTTCCGGCCCGAGATCGTCTTCGTGATCGACGCGCTCGTCGAGCGCAACAAGCGCGTCGTCGCGTCGGGGCTCGACCAGGACTTCCGCGGGCTGCCGTTCGGCCCGATGCCGGAGCTGCTCTGCCGCGCCGAGCTCGTGGACAAGCTGCAGGCGGTCTGCCACCGCTGCGGCGGGCCTGCGACGATGACCCAGCGGCTCGTCGACGGCGCTCCCGCGTCCGCCGACGGCGCAACGATCGTCGTCGGCGCGCTCGACTCGTACGAAGCGCGCTGCCGCGCGTGTCACGAGCTTGCGGAACCGTCGACGGCGTCCGCGAACAGCCGCGCGGCGTCGACGACGTGGATGCGCTCACCCGCGCCCGCGCAGTCCGGATCGTAGGTTCCCGGCCCCGACAACCGGGCGAGCCGGATCGAGACGTCGGCGACCGCCTCCATCTCCCGAACCGCCGCGGCCCCTGCGGGCGGCAGCTCGAACGCGACGCTCTCGACGATCAACGGCACGGCCGGCGCCGCGGCACGGAGATGCCGTACGCCTTCCGTCCGCATCCGGTTGTTGCGCTGGGCGTACTCACCGATCCGCTCGATCTCGTCCGGGAGGTCGGTGAGCAGGCTGACGACGACGTCGGGAGCGAACCGACCGACGAGCTCGCGCAGCCGGTCGGCCTCGTAGACGTCGCAGACGATCGGCTCGGCGCCGAGCTCACGCACGAGGTCGCCCTGCGAGCGCGTGAGTCCGGCGACGACGTGGCCCCGGTCGAGCAGGATCGGCACGAGCGGCCGGCCGAGGACGCCGGTCGCACCGGCGACGAGCACCCTAGGCAAGCCGGACGGTCAGCGTCCCGTCGCGGACCGCCACGTCACCGCCCAGGCGGCGAATCACCCGCACGGCGACGGCGGCGCCGAGGTCGCGCAGGTCCTGACCGAGCACGACGGGCGCCGACGCGGGCGTCACCGGCGACACGTCGATCTCCGATCCGCGCACGACGACGCGGACGTCGTCGAGGCCACCGTGGCGCAACGTGCACTGGATCAGCGCCGACACGCCGCGGTCGACCGCCTCGACGTCCGTCTCGATCGTCGCGCCCGTCCCGTCGACGGCGACGCCGTCGAGCCGCGACTGCGCGTTACGCGCGAACTCGAGCGTGTCGGCCTCGCGGAGGCCTGGGTCGTAGCGGCCGCTCTCGATGCGCGCGGCGAGCGAGAGCTCGTCGAGGAGCTCCGCCATCTGCAGCGCGGCAGCGCCGATCAGCTCGAAGTAGCGGTCGGCCGGCGCCTGTAGATCGAGCTGCCGCTCGAGCGTCCGCACGAAACCGTGGACGGTCGCGAGCGGAGTGCGCACGTCATGGCACGCGAGCGAGACGAGGCGGGCGAAGTCGGTGTCGCCTGTCATGGGCGGCCGGTCGCGGGCCGGGGTCGCGAGAATCGCGCTTCTTCACCACGGACGAGGCGTCGGATGTTGGCGCGGTGCAGGACGACGACACCCGCAGCCGCAATGCCGGCGAACACGGTCACGGGCCACGGGTACCCAACGAGCCAGCTCCATAACGGCAGCGACGCCGCCGACGCCATCGAGGCGACCGACGCATAGCGCGTCAGCCCGAACACGACGAGCCAGACCGCCGCGCCCAGCCCGCCGACGATCGGCGCGAGGCCGAGGAACGCGCCGCCCGCCGTGGCGACCATCTTCCCGCCCTTGCGAAAGCGGAGGAACAGCGGCCGCCAGTGGCCCAGCATCGCCGCGCCCCCGGTCAGCGCGCCGGCGTCGTGGCCGGCGACCTTCGTTGCGATGAGCGTCGGCACGAACCCCTTCGCGGTGTCCAGGAGGACGGCCGGTACGCCGAGCCGCCAGCCGTGCACGCGCAACACGTTCGTCGCGCCGATGTTGCCGCTGCCCTGCGTGCGGATGTCCTCGCCGCGGAAGATCCGCACGAGCCAGTAGCCCCACGGCATCGAGCCGCAGACGTAGCCGACCGCAACGAGCGCTGCCGTCAGCATGTCGCCTCGCTACTTCGTCGGAATGCCGTACTGGTCGACCCAGCCGTTGACGACGTCCCAATCGAGATTGTCGAGGAACGCGTCGATGTACGAGGACCGGTCGGTCTGGTAGTCGAGGAAGTACGCATGCTCGTAGACGTCGAGGGCGACGAGCGGCGTCGCGTTCCAGACCGGGAACGAGTTCTGTGCATCGCCGATGTAATTGAACAGGCGGCCCTCGTCCCAGTCATAGGCGGTCCAGGCCCAGCCTCGTCCGGCCATCCCCGTCGCCTTCAGGTCGGCCCGCCACGCCTCGACGGAGCCGAAGTCGCGGCGCACGAGCGCGCCGAACGAGCCGGCGGGCTCGCCGCCGCCGCCGCCGAGATGCGCGAAGTAGAGCTCGTGGTTCTTGATGCCGCCGATCGCAAACGTCAGATCGACCTTCAGCGCGCGGATGTCGGAGTACACCTGGTTCGCGCTGCCGAGATCGACGTCGGCGAGCCGGCGCAGAATCTCGTTCCGCTTGTTGACGTACCCCTGATACAGCTTGTAATGCGCCTCTACCGAGGCGCGCGAGATGCCGTCGAGCTCATAGACCTCGTCGCGCAGCTCACGGGGGGCGATCTCCTCGAACTGGAACGCAAGCGTGGACATGGGGCCGCAGCATAGAGTAAGGGCATGGCCCTCGAACTTCCTGACCTTCCATATGCGTACGACGCGCTCGAGCCGCACATCGATGCGGAGACGATGCGCATCCACCACGACCTGCACCACAAGGCGTACGTCGACAACGCGAACGCGGCGCTCGACGGCACCGAGTGGGCGAACCGCCCGGTCGAGCAGATCCTCGGCGATCTCGACGCACTGCCCGAGGACAAGCGGATGCCGGTTCGCAACAACGCCGGCGGACATGCGAACCACTCGCTCTTCTGGCAGATCATGAGCCCCGACGGCGGCGGAGCGCCGAGCGGCGACCTCGCGAGCGCAATCGACGACACGTTCGGCGGCGTCGATGCCCTCAAGTCCGCGCTCAACGACGGCGGCGCGAAGCGCTTCGGCTCCGGCTGGACGTGGCTCGTCTGGGACGGAACCGGTCTCGCTGCGTACTCGACGCCGAATCAGGACTCGCCGCTGCTCCAGGGCGACGTCCCACTGCTCGGGATCGACGTCTGGGAGCACGCCTACTACCTCAAGTACCAGAACAAGCGCCCCGCCTACCTCGAGGCGTGGTGGAACGTCGTCAACTGGGACGAGGTCGCACGGAGATACGCGGAGGCGCGCGGCTGACGCCGCGCGCCCCACGCGCAGCTACTTCCGGACGATCGGCAGCAGCCTGCTGATCCCCTGCACGTAGCCGACGCCCGCCTGGCTCGGGGGCAGCACGAGCCGCAGCACGTAGTGCCCCTTCGGCAGCGACAGGCGGAACACCGCGCGCGACGTGTCGCCGAGGTACACGCGCTTGAACGAGTACCAGCCGCCGACGCGATTGCGCTTCTGCACGACGACGTAGTGGCCCGTGTAGCCGAGGTCGGACGTCACCTTCGCAACGAAGAGCCGGCCCTGCAGACCGAGGCCGACGCGCGGCGCGACGTTGACCGTGACCGGCGCGCTGTTCGCCGACTTGTAGTGCGCGGTGTACGTCGTCTGGATCGTCGGCGTGACGCCGAACAGGAACGTCCCGCCCGTCTGCGTCGTCGTCGAGGCGACCGACTGGACGCTCTTGCCGTATGCCTGAGAGGTCAGCGTCACCGCCTCGTTCGAGGTCTGGTTGCTGACCGTGCCGTTGAGCTGCGTCGCGCTGCCGTAGATGACCGTCGGCAGGCTCGGCGCGAGCGTCAGCGTCGCCGGCGGCGCGCTGACGTTGAGCGTGCCGCGGTGCGTCGTGGCGTACGCATCGCGGTACTTGAACGTGCCCGACTTCGCCGCCGTGTACGACCACGAGGCGCCCGCGGCGAGCGCCGGCGACGCGAAGGCGCCGTTGTCGGCCACCACCTGGTGGGTCTTCGTGTCCGCGTTGTGCCAGACCACGGTGTCTCCGGCGGCCACCGTCACCGACGACGGCGTGAAGCCGTTCTTCGTGACCTGGATCGTCCTCGTCGCCGCGCCCACGGCCGCCGCGGCGGCGAGCGCCGCAAGGGCGACGAGCGACAGGGTCAGCCAGCGTTTCATGCCCAGTTCCTCCCTCGAGAGCGTGTCTTCGTGTGGCGTCGTTTTTCCCATCTCCGCGCACTTCCCATGTCAGATGGACGTAAAGGTCTCGTCAAACCGATAATGGGCGGGATGCGTAGAAGAGGTGACGTGGAGCTCGCGCTCGACACCCCGCGCCTGCGCGCCGTTCCCGCCGTGACGGACACAACCCCGCCGGACGCGTCGGATGCCGACCTGCTGGTGCGGGTCGCCCGCCGCGACCGCGACGCGTTCGAGCTGCTCTACCACCGCTACGTCCGCTCGATCTTCGGGCTCGCACTGCGGCGCCTGCGCGACCGGCAGCGGGCGGAGGACGCCGTCCAGGAGACGTTCGCCGCCGTGTGGCGGTCGGCCGGGAGCTATCGGCCCGAGCGCGGCCCGGCGGCGCCGTGGCTCTACGCGATCGCGCGCAACGCGATCGTCGACCGCTTCCGCTCGCACGTCGACACGACCGGCGAGGTCCCGGAGGTGGCAGCCGGCGATCCCGGACCGGCCGACCGGGCGGAGTCGTCGTTCGTCTCGTGGCGCGTTCACCGCGCGCTCGAGGAGCTGCCGCCGCGCGAGCGCGAAGTCGTCGAGCTCGCCTACTGGAGCGGTCTTTCGCAGAGCGAGGTCGCGGAGTACCTGCACATCCCGCTCGGCACGGTCAAGACGAGGACGAGGAGCGCGCTCGCACGCCTGGCCGACGTCCTCGAGGGGGAGCTCGCATGACGAAGCCGGATTTCGACGAGCTGATCGACCGCGACGTCGGCGGCGCCGAGCGCGCGCGGCTGCAGCGCGTGCACGAGCTCCTCGTGGCGGCAGGCCCGCCGGAGGAGCTGCCGCCGCAGCTCGCGGCCGGGCCGACGCTCGGGATGACGCTCGGCCGGAAGCGGGCCGGCGGCGAGCGGCGCCGCCGGGTCCTGCTGCTGGCGGCGACGCTGAGCGTCCTGCTGCTCGCCTTCCTCTTCGGCTACATCGCCGGCAACCACAGCGGCGGTCTCGCCGCCGAGAAGACGCTCCGGCTCGCCGGCACGAATGCCGCTCCGGCCGCGCTCGCGTCGCTGCGCATCCTCCCCTCCGACACCTCGGGGAACTGGCCGATGGAGCTGACCGCCACCGGCCTGCCGAAGCTCGGGCCGAAGGAGTACTACGAGGTCTTCCTCGTCCGCAACGGGAAGATCTATGCACCGTGCGGCGGGTTCGTCTCGTCGCGCGGCGACGGCGCCGTCGACGTGACCTTGAACGCGCCGTACCGGCTCCGCGGCAGCGATACCTGGGTCGTGACGAAGCAGCGGGCGCACGACCGCAAGGCCGGCACCGTCGTGCTGCGGCCTACGTAGCGAGCCACGCTGAACGAAAGGCGGCCCTCGTCATCGACGTGCTTCGTCGTCTCCGGCATCGCGAGCGCGAGCTTGTCGAGGTCGCGGAGCGTCGCCACTAGAAGATCTGCCCGGCGACGCGCTCGACCGAGGCGGCGTCGATCGGGTCGAGCACGAGGATCGCCTCGTCGGCGCCGGCCGCCGCGAGCGCGTCGAGGTGCGCGCGCAGGTCGCCGGCGTCGACGGGGTTCTCGGCCGGCCGTTCGCCGCGGCCGCCGTCCACGGTGACCAGTACGCACGCACTCCGACGCACATCGATGCCTGCGCTCAGCTCGGCGAAGCCCTCGACGGTGTTGCCGTACGGCGTGTACCACGTGTTCCACGTCTCGACGTGCGGCAGCGTCGCGCGCAGGAGCCGCGGCCCGTGCCCACCGACCATCAGCGGCACGCGCCGCGCGGGCGGCGGCAGGAGCACCGCGTCCTCGACCGAGTAGTACGCCCCGTCGAACGTCACGTGCTCGCCGGCGAGCAGGCGGCGGACGATCTCGAAGGCCTCCTCGAATCTCGAGACCTTGTGGTCGAACGGGATCCCGAACGCGTCGAACTCCGTCTTGTTCCACCCCGCCCCCAGGCCGAGGACGAAGCGGCCGCCGGAGATCTCGTCGATCGCCGCCGCCATCCGCGCGAGCAGCCCCGGCTCGTGGAACGCGGTGGCGGCGACGAGCGGGCCGAGCCGGACACGCGTCGTCGACGCAGCGAGCGCCGCGAGCATCGTCCACGCGTCCCAGGGCCCGCGCGCCGGGCCGTGGTAGAGCAGGTGGTCGCCGAGCCAGATCGATTCGAACCCGTGCGCTTCCGCGGTCGTCGCGATCTCGAGGAGCTCGGGCCAGCGGACGACGCGCTCGACCTCGGGGAGCTGGACGCCGACGTCGATCAGTCCACCTCCGCGCCGAACGACCGCGCGACCTGTACCGCGCCCGCGAGGTCGAGCTTCGCGCCCGCCAGGTGCGCGACGCTCAGATCGACGCCGTCGAGGATCGCCTCCGTGAGGTCAGCGCCGCGCAGCAGCGTGTTGTGGAGCCGCGCGCGCATCAGATCGGCACCGCGGAGGTCTGCGCCCGCCAGCGAGGACTCGGAGAAATCCGCCTCGCGCGCCCGGAGCTCGCGCAGGTCGAAGCTGCCGAGATCATGGCCGCGGAGCAACGCGAGCGAGAGATCGCACTGCCGGAGCTGCAGGCCGGTCAGGACGGCGGCGGTGAAGTCGACGCCGAGCAGCCGGCAGGTCTCGAACGACGCGCCGAAGAGGTTGACGTTCTCGAGCTTCGAGTTGGCGAAGTCGCTGCCGCGGTGCTCGCTGCCGTTCAGCCTCGCGTTCGTGAAGTCGCACGCATGGAACGTGCAGTTGGTCGTCCGGAGCCCGGAGAGGTCCTCGCCGCGGAAGCTCTCGTTCTCGAAGGTCTCATTCTCCAGCTCGGGCTTCATTGCGCATCTCGCTGAGCAGCCGCTCGAGCCGCTCCTCCGTCGAGTCGTCGACGAACTCCATCGCCGCCGCCACCGAAGGATGCACCTCGGCGATCGCTCGGCGCATCTCGTGCGCGACGGCGCGGTACGACGGGTGGCCCTCGCGCCCCGAGCGGAGCTCGATCAGGTGCAGCGCCTCGCGCGCGTCGAGCTCGAGGACATACCGGATGCGGAACGCGAGACAGAGCGCGTACGGCGCCTCCTCCGTCAAGCCCGCAGCTCGCAACCGGGCGAATTCGTCGCGCGACGTCTCGAGCGCACGTTCGTAGTCGCTGCCGAGACCGGCCTCGGCGAGCTCGTGCGGAACGTCGGCGCCGAGGTCCGGCGACAGCCGCTGCCACTGGCACGTCAGGAGACGGTGGCGCTGCAGATCGCGGAACGCGCCGTAGTCGGAGACGATCTCGAACCGGTACGTGAGCGTCTCGAAGCCGCGGCCGGGGCGGTGCCGCCGGTTCTCGCGCTCGCCGACGAGCTCACGGACGAGCGCGACGCGCTCGGCAGTCGAGAGCTGCGCGACCGCGCGCAGGGCCTGCTCCTCGCCGACCCCCGTCGACTCGAAGAGCAGAGCCGCGAGCAGCTCGACCTCGCTCCCGTGCGCGCGCAGCAGGCGGACCGAGGGCGCAGAGGCCGCTGCCGACACGTCGAGGCCGAGACGGGCCGCGACGGCATCTGCGGCGCCGCGCCGCTCGCGCAGGTACTCGACCCAGCGGCCGCCGCGATCGGGACGCGGCACGCGCGTGACGAAGCTGGGAATGATCTTCTGCAGCTCCTCGAGCAGCATCTCACCGTAGGCGCGCGCCTCGGCGAGCGGGTGGGCAAGCAGGTGGAGGACGAGCTGCTCGTACGTCTGGCCGCTCGCATAGATGCCGACGTGCGAGAGCGTCGCCGCCGGCAGCACGCCGCGCACGAGGTCGAGCGCTTTCGCGCGGACGGCACGGCGGTGCGCGCCGGGCGACTCGCCCTCGGCGGCCGGGAATCGCTCGCCGACCCACGCGGTCGTCCGCTCGAGCAGCGAGGAATACGCCTCGAACAGCTCGTCGAGGGCACGCTCGTACTCCGGCCCGAAGCGGGCGTCGCGGTGATAGCGGTAGCCGTAGCCGTCGAGCTGCGCGTCGTAGGCGATGTAGCGCGTCGACTGCTCGAGATACGCGGCGAGCCGCGGGCGCTGGAGGATCTTCGTCAGCAGGTTCGACGTCCATTCGCACGCGATGTGCGCCCCACCGAGCTGCGCGACCGAGTCGTCGCCGTAGCCGAGGAAGATCGTCTCGTAGAGCCGCGCGGCCCGCTCGCCCTCGCTCCCTTCGATCGCGGGCACCTCCGGCACGGAGTCGGCGAACTCGTCGAGGAAGAGGCGGCGCAGCGTGCCCGCGTAGCGGGAGTAGCGCGCGAACAGCGCGCCCTTGACCGTCTCGGGAAGGTTGACGAGACCGAAGACCGGCCGATCGAGGTTCGTGAAGTGCCGCACGAGCCGCTCGCGCTCCTCGTCCGAGAACTGCTCGACCGGAACGGGCATTGTCTCCAGCATGGCCAAAGGACCGGAGAATCTAGCGAGGCTGTCGGTCGGCACCAGCGGCTGGTCGTACCCGAGCTGGCGCCCGGGCTTCTACCCCGCCGGGCTCGATCCCTCCGAGTTTCTCCGCTTCTATGCGCAGCGCTTCTCGACCGTCGAGCTGAACACGACCGGGTACCGGCTGCCGAGCGAGGACCAGTTCAAGCGGTGGGCCGAGCAGGTGCCCGACGGCTTCGAGTTCGCGCCCAAGCTGCCGGGCTCGGGCTGGGAGCGTCGGCGGCAAAGCCGCCAACGCCCGGCCGGAAGACCGGGGCCGCCTCCGGCAGCCCCCTGGCGCTTGCGCAGCCTGGACGTGTTCGAAAGCCGCGTCCGCGCGCTCGGCGACCGGCTCGGCCCCGTTCGCATCTCCCTGAAGAGCCCGCGCGACGAGGGCGCGATCGAGCTGCTCCTCGGCTCGCTGGATCCGGCGCTGCGACTGGCCTTCGACCTCGGCGACCCGTCGTGGGACGGGATCGAGCCGCGGCTCGCCGAGGCGGGCGCAGTGCGCGTCGACGACCTCGAAACGCCGGCGCGCTTCCGCTATCTCCGCCGGCGCGAGCGGCCGGACGACGTATTCGCCGCACGGGTGGCGGCGGTCGGCGAGACCGCGTACGTCTACTTCCGGCACGGCGACGAGCCGGAGGCGCCGGCCTACGCGGAGGAGCTGCTCAGCCGGCTGAGGTGAGCCCGGCCACGCACGACTTGTCGCCGTACGAGCGGAGCATCGCGTCGGACTGCTGACGCTGGCTCACGAGATCCGGGTTGCCCTTGTCGTACGCGCCGATCGCCGCGACGGTCACCGAGATGTTCGGCGTCACGCCCGTGCCGGAGGCGGTGAGACGGTACTGGTCGCCGATGCCCGGGCCGCGCCGCGCCGTCGCGCCGGCGGGATGCTTGTAGCCGCCCTTCGTCGGGTCGAACGAGTAGAAGCCGTAGCAGAACGCGCCCGTCGGGTTGTGCGGGACGAACGAGTTCTCGCGCCGCCAGCCTGCGCCGTACACCGAGTCGTGCGTGTCGAGGTAGATCAGCCGGCCGAAGTTGTCGGTCGGCGCGCCGACGCGCGTCGTGCCGAAGCCGAACACCGGCTGCCCCTTGTACGTGTAGCGGCCGAAGAGCTGCTGGAAGCCGTTGTACACCCAGCCCATGTGCACCTCGAGCTGCGGCAGCTCGCCGCTCCAGTGCGACAGCTCGAGCCACTGCGCGCGCAGCTCGGGCGTCCACGGCGTGAAGCCGAGATCGGGAAGCGGCTGCGGCCACTGCTGCGCGGCCCAGTACGTGCCGTCGGCGGCCTTGCACGCGGCGACCAGGTTCGGGAGCGGCGGGCCGTCGTAGCGGCCGCACGTTCCCTTGAACCCGCGCCAGTACTGGGTGTGGTACTTGCCCCAGCCGCCGGCGTAGTCGAGCTTGAACTTCACCTGGTGCGCGCCTTCGGCCGGCGGGGCGGCGTTGATCGCGCCCCAGACGAGGATGTGCTTCGTCGCGCCCGCCTTGTTGTAGGTCAGGAGCGCCTCGCCCTTGCCGTCGATCGCGATCCGGACGTGGCTCGCGTTGCGGTCGATCAGCTGCGCCGCCGACGCGACGCCGGGAACGGACAGAAACACGAGTAGGACGAGGAGGAGCGACCGGCGCATGCACTGATCTCGTCGGACGCGCGCGGAGGTGCGAACATCCCTCGCCCGGGGTACCTTGTCGCTTGCAAATGCGCCGTATGTCGCTTGTAGCACTTATGGCCGCGCTGCTCGCCGCACCTGCCGCCGTTGCGTCCGACCGTGTTGCGACCAACGCGTCGCACGTCCGCCTCGCCGTCTCGGCGGACGGGAAGCGCGCGATGCTGTCGTACCGCCAGGCGGGCCGGACGCGCCACGCGCTCGTCTGGGGCGCGGTCGACGCGCTGCCGCCGAGCGAGACCGTCCCGCAGGTGCGGTTCAAGATCGACTGGACCGGCGGCCGGCAGACGTACGGGCACACGGTCTGGCAGCACTTCGGCAATGCGTGCCGCTCGTACGAAGGCCCGCGCCTCACGAACATGCTCGCGGCGTGCACGGCGCCGGACGGCTCGTTCTGGGCGGTGCAGCAGTGGCAGCCGAAGCTGCCGCATCGCGGCTTCCCGATCTACAAGGCGAACCAGCGCGACTGGGAGGTCGACGTCTCGCACTGGACGGGGCCGCTCGCCGAGCTCGAGGTGTACTCGGACTGGGCGTTCAACGGTCAGGCGCACAACCTGTTCGGCCGGCTCACGTATGCGGGTGTGCCCGTGCACGGCTTCCACACCGTCAAGGGAACGGGCGCGCCGCAGGACCGCTACGGGCGCAGCCTGTACATCGACACGCTCGACTCCGCGTACGGCCCGGGCTGGAAGCGCGAGACGTCGATCGTCTTTCGCAACCCGACCGGCGTCTTCTGTTACTCGTTCTGGCCGACGAACGACGTGTCGCTGCCGGGCCATCCGTCGCGCCCGCCCGGGCACGGCACGGCGTACCACATCGAGGTGCTCGGCCCCGGCGTGACGCCGAACCTCCTCGCGACCGTCGCCGATCCCGGCGCGTGGAACCCGAACGATCCGGCGAAGGTCGCCTTCGAGCAGAAGATGAAGGCGCTGCAGCTGCAGCTCTCGCAGGGCGACAAGTTCTGCCCGACGCAGACCTAGAAGCGTCCCACCGCGCCCGTGTGGCGCTCGTACGCGCGTGACTCGACGATCTCGCTGAGCTGCTCGACCGTGTGCCGCAGCTCGTCCTCCGTGTTGAAGAAGTGCGGACCTAGCCGCACCCCGGCATCCGGCCGGAAGTCGCAGATGATGTTGCGCTCGGTCAGCTCCTTGTGCACCGCGGCGTGGTCGGGCGTGACGACGAGCACCGTGCCGCCGCGGCGCTCCGGCTCGCGCGGGCTGCCGACCTCGAGGCCCGCGTCGTCGAGCAGGTCGATCAGGAGCTGCGTCAGGTGCAGCGACCGCTCGCGGATCCGCTCGACGCCGATCTGCTCGATCACGTCGTAGCCCGCCGTCGCCGCGTAGAGCGCCGGCACGTTCGGCGTCCCCGTCAGAAAGCGGCGCGCCCCGTCGTGCGCGTACTCGAGCTCCGGCTCGAACGCGAACGGGCGCGCGTGGCCCTGCCAGCCGACGAACGTCGGCTCGAGCCGCTCGGCGAGGTCGGGACGCACGTAGAGCCAGCCCGCACCCGGGCCGCCGCACAGCCACTTGACGCTGCCGCCCGTCGCGAAGTCGACCCCGAGCTCGCCGACGTCGAACGGCACGACGCCGGCCGACTGGTAGCAGTCGAGCACGACGTGCGCGCCGCACGCGTGCGCGCGCTCGACGATCGGCGCGATGTCCTGGATCTCGGCGTTCTTGAAGAGCACGTGCGAGATCGGCACGAGCAGCGTTCGTTCGTCGATCGCGTCGACGATCGCCTTGTCGTCGGCGACCGCGACCACCTCGAGCTCGGGCTGCGCCTGATAGAGGTAGCGCACCGACGGAAAGTTCGCCGCCTCGTAGACGACCCGGTTCCGCGATCCGAAATCGCGGAAGCAGGAGAGGACGACCATCTCCGCGACGGTGACGTTCTGGTGCATGACGACGCTGCCGGGCGCCGCGCCGATGATGCGCCCGATCTGGTCGCCGACGGTGACGGGCATCTCCCACCAGCCCTCGCCCCAGGCGCGGATGCCGCGCTCGCGCCACATCCGCGCGTACTCGAGGAGGTTGTCCTCGGCCTTTGCCGGCATCGCGGCGAGCGAGTGGTTGATCAGGTACGTGCAGGTCTCGAGGATCGGGAACTGCGCGCGGTACGCGAGAAGGTCGTCGCTCACGACCGTGAGCCTAGAACCTCGTCCTCGGCGGCGTAGTCGAAGTACTTGCCGAGGTATGTCCGCGTCCAGTCGCGGCGCGACGCCTCTGCGAGCAGCCACTTCCTGACCGGCTGCACCGCGTGCGCGTACCCGGTGACCGGCTCGTAGCCGAGCTCGTCGCGCGCCTTTCGCATGTCGACGACGAGCGGGAACGGCACGGCCCACGGATTCGAGAGGTCGCGCCGCCCGTAGCCGCTCTCCGGGACGAAGGCCTGCTCGAGCTCCGGCGCGACGGCGCGGCCGATCTCGCTCGTCGTCGGCGGCTCGGGATCGCCGCAGTTGAGGACCCGGTCGCCGGGACGTTCGGCCGCGAGGCGGACGAGCTCGGCGATGTTCTCGACGCTCGTCGTATGGAAGCGGCTCTCCCCGTTCGACGTCAGCACGACGTGGGTCCGGCCGTCGAGGACGCGCTTGAGGAAGAAGAGCTCGCGTGGGAGCTCGGAGCCGACGCCGTAGATCGCGCACGGGCGGATGACGGTCGCCGGCAGCGGGCCGTCGAGCACGGTCTGCTCGAGCGCGGCCTTCTGCGTCGAGTACGTCTCGTCGGACGGCGCGACCGTCGGCTGCGTCTCGGGGATCGGCAGCGGGAAGCGCGGGAACGTCTCGACGCTCGACGCCTCGTCGAGCGTCCGCCCGGCGTCGTCGGCGTAGACCGACGCGCTCGAGATGACGACGAGCGAGCCGACCCGGCCGGCGAGAGCGTTCAGCTGCTCGCCGTCGCCGCGCGTGAACGCGACGATGTCGACGAGCACGTCGACGCCGTCGCCGACGGCCGCCTCGAGCTCGCCCGGCTGCGTGCGGTCGACGCGCATCGGTCCGCCCCGCGCGGCGACGACCACCTCCCAGCCGGCGCCCGCCAGCCGCGCCGCCGCTGCGCGGCCGATCTGGCCGGTCCCGCCGAGGAGCAGCGCGCGACCCACGCGCCGGAGCGTATAACCGGCTCGTGAACGAGCTGACGCTGCTCGACTGGCGGCGCCGCGTCTTCGCGCTGTACGCGGAGGTGCGCGCGCACGACGATCCGGCGGCGGCCTGGCGTCACTGGTGCGAGGTCCGCGCAGACCTGTACCGCGACCACCCGCAGTCGCCGCGCGGCGGCGGCGTGCCGCACTACTTCCCGTACGACCCCGCATGGCGCTTCGAAGCCGCTGTCGAGGACGCGCCGCGCGAGTCGATCGAGATCGACGGCTTCCCGTTCACGCGCTTCGCGCGCGCCCGCTTCGGCGACGGCCTGTCGCTCGAGCTCTACTGGCTCGAGACCTACGGCGGCGGCGTCTTCGTGCCGTTCCGCGACGAGACGTGCGGCGTCGAGTCCTACGGCGCCGGCCGCTACGCCCTCGACACGGTCAAGGGCGCCGACCTCGGCGGCTCGCTGATCCTCGACTTCAACTTCGCCTACAACCCTTCCTGCGCCTGGGACGACCGCTGGGCCTGTCCGCTGACGCCGCCCGCCAACCGGCTGCCGGTGCGGATCGAGGCCGGTGAGCGAGCGGTGAGCGCCGTGTAGTTCGCTCCGCCGGTCAACTCGACCGGAGGGAAGCGATGAAGTGGAAGCTCATGATCGGCGCCGTCGCGGCCGCAGCGCTTGCCGCCGCCGGCGGGATCGCCTATGCCGCCGCGACCGGCGGCACGCCGTCCGGCTACGACGCTTGCGCAAAGACCCAGAACGGCCTGCTCCGGCTCGTGAACGGTGGCGCGTGCGATGCAAGCGAGCAGTCCGTGCGGCTCGGCGCGCCGGCCCACGTCGACGAATGGGCGTGGTATCAAGGCCCAGGCGGCGGGATCCCGATCGTCAGCGGCGTCTGGCCGGGCATCCGCGGCCACGAGACGACCGTCCTGACGTTCCATCTGGATCAGGGTCAGTATCTCGTCGCCACGCAGCTGATCGCGATCAACAACGACGGCCACGGCGTCGTGGTCTGCCAGACGGGCAACCACGCCCTCGGCATCTCTCTCCTGCAGGGCGCCGTCGGCCAGGGTCCCGGGATGGCGATCCAGCAGACGATGCAGTCGCAGACCGTCTTCGACGTGCCGACGCCGCAGGACCTCACCGTCGACTGCTTCAACGCGCCACCGAACGACCCGGCGGGCTACCCGTTCATCAATGAGGTCGACGTCACGGCGTCGAAGATCGATTCCTCGACCTTCGCCGGCACGCCGAATCCCTAGCCCGGCAGGTTGCGCTCGCCCGGCCCGACGTAGATCTGGGCCGGGCGGGTGATCTTGAAGTCGCCCGACATCAGCTCGTCGTAGTGGCACAGCCAGCCGACCGTGCGCGCGACGCCGAACAGCACGGTGAACGTCGCGGGATCGAAGCCGATCGCGCGGTACGCGATGCCCGAGTAGAAGTCGACGTTCGGATAGAGCTTGCGCGAGACGAAGTAGTCGTCCTCGAGCGCGATCCGCTCGAGCTCCTGCGCGATGTCGAGCAGCGGGTTCGGGCCGGCGGTCGCGAGCACCTCGTCGACGACGCCCTTGATCACCGTCGCGCGCGGGTCGTAGTTCTTGTAGACACGGTGGCCGAAGCCGTACAGCAGCACCTCGTGCTTCTTGACGCGCTCGATGTACCCGCCGACGTTGTCGAGCGAGCCGATCGAGTCGAGCATCCGGAGCACCGCCTCGTTCGCGCCGCCGTGCAGCGGCCCGTACAGCGCCGCGGCGGCGCCGGCGAGCGACGAGTACATGTCGGTCTCCGCGGAGCCGATCGCCCGCATCGCGTTCGTGCCGGCATTCAGCTCGTGGTCCGCGTGCAGCACGAACAACACGTCGAGCGCGCGCCCGAACACGTCGACCGCCTCGTCGCCGCGCGAGCGGTCGATCGCGTCGCCGCAGACTGCGAGGAACCGGCGCGCATACGTGTCCCCCTCCTGCTTGCCGGGTTGCACGCCCGCGTGCCGCGCGATCGCGCGCGCGCCGAGCTCGAGCGTCTCCGCGAGCGCGAGCGGGAAGAACCGCTTGCGCATCTCCGCGTCCTTGACGTGCTTCGCCTCGGGATGCGAGGCGCCGAGCGCCGCGTAACCGGCGATCAGGATCGCCATCGGGTGCGAGCCCTCGGGGAACGACTCGACGAGCGCGGCGATCCGCTCCCGGTCGACGTTGCAGTCGTAGACCTCGCGGCGGAACGACTGGCGCTGCTCCTCGGTCGCGAGCTCGCCGTGCGCGAGCAGGTACGCCACCTCGAGGAAGTGCTTCTGCTCCGCGAGCTGCTCGATCGGATAGCCGCGGTAGCGGAGGATGCCCGCGTCGCCGTCGATGTACGTGATCGCGCTCCGCGCCGTCGCGGTCGAGAGAAGCGGTTGGTCGTACGAGAGGACGCCCTGCTGCTTGAGCTCGGCGCCGTTGAACGCGCCGTGCTCGTCGACCTCGAGCTCGATCGTCTTCTTTGCCATCAGACGGCCTGGAGCGAGCGTGCGGCCGGGCCGACGTATTTCGCCGACGGGCGGACGAGGACGCCGAGGCGCTTCTGCTCGAGGATGTGCGCGCTCCAGCCGGCGGTGCGGGAGCAGGCGAACATCGCGGGCGCGAGCGCCGGCGGCACGCCGGCGACGTCGAGCACGACCGCCGACCAGTACTCGACGTTCGTCCACGAGTGGCTCGGGCTCTTCTTCGCGATCGCCTCGTGCGCGACCTGCTCCAGCTCCTCCGCGACGGCGACGCGCGGCGAGCCGAGCTCCTTCGCGACCTGCTTGAGCACGCGGGAGCGCGGATCCTCGGCGCGGTACACGCGGTGCCCGAAGCCCATGATCCGCTCGCCGCGCGCGAGTGCGTCGGCAACCCACTTCTCGGCGTCGCCGCTCTCGGCGACCGCATCGAGCATCGGCAGCACGCGCGCGGGGGCGCCGCCGTGCAGCGGGCCCGACAGCGCACCGACGGCCGACGACAGCGCCGCCGCCGCGTCCGCGCCCGTCGACGCGACGACGCGCGCGGTGAACGTCGACGCGTTCAGACCGTGCTCGGCGGTGCAGATCCAGTAGGTGTCTATCGCGCGCGCGTCGTTCTCGTTCGTCTCGCCGCGCCACGCAAGCAGGAACCGGTCGGCGGCGGTCTTCCCTTCCATCACCGTCTCCTCGGGGACCGGCGGCAGGTCGGCGCCGCGCGCCGACTGGGCGACGATCGAGAGCGCCGCGGCCGAAAGGCGCCGGAGATCCTCCTTCGCCTGCTCGTCGTCGATGTCGATGAACTGGCCGAGGCCCCAGCGGCCGCCCAGGCTCGCGAGCGAGGTCTGGAGGTCGCCGATGTAATGGCCGGTGCGCTGCTCGAGCTCGCAGTGCGCGGCCGGCAGCCCGGGCTCGAACGACTCGTCGACGAGCAGTCCCCAGACCTGCTCGAACGGAACGTGGCCGACGAGGTCTTCGATGTTGACGCCGCGGTAGCGGAGCTCGCCGCCCTCCTTGTCGGGCTCGGCGATCTCGGTCTCGAAGGCGACGACTCCGGCTAGGCCTGGGGCGAACGACGTTCGCCCCTGCTCTTCCGGCCGGGGGGGGGGCG
>DASXWV010000102.1:0-15327 GCA_036503495.1 Gaiellaceae bacterium | reverse complement strand
AGCAACGAGCGGGAGCGGGATTGAGCGCGGTCGCGGTGATCGCCGGCTACGGCTTCCGCGAAGCCGTGCGCCGGAAGATGTTCGCGGTCGTCCTGATCCTCACCGTCCTCTTCCTGTTCCTGTTCTGGCTCGTCAACCACTTCGTGTTCGGACAGCTCTCCTCGATCACGCCGCCGTCCGACGTGCACGTCGACACGCGCACCTTCGCCGGCTCGTTCCTGATGGGGCTCGCGATGTTCGCGACGCTCTTCCTCGGAGTCGTGCTCGCGGTGTTCCTGACGCTCGGCGTGGTCGGGGGCGACGCCGAGCGAGGCCTTCTGCAGCCGCTCGTCGTGCGCCCGGTGGGGCGGACGACGCTGCTGCTCGCGCGCTTCCTCGGCGCGGCCGCGGTGAGCGCCGCATACGTCCTGTTCGTCTACTTCGTGTCGATGGCGATCACCGGGCTGACGGGGCACTGGTGGCCGGACCGCATCGTCTGGCCGGGCGTCGAGCTCGCGGGCGGCGTCATCACGGTCGTCGCGCTGTCGCTGCTCGGCTCGGTCGTGCTCGCGTCCACGGCGAACGGCATCGCCGTCTTCATGCTCTTCGGCGCCGGCCTCGTCGCCGGCCTGCTCGGGACGATCGGGCACGCGCTCAACTCGCACGCCGTGAAGACGGCGTCGACCGTCGCCTCCTACGCGCTCCCGTTCGAGGGGCTGTACCAGGACGCGCTGCGGATGATCACGGAGAACGCGTCCGGCCTCACCGGCTTCCTGTTGCAGCTCGGGCCGTTCGGCGGCGCGTACGTGCACGGCTGGGGGATCCGCGTCTGGGCGGTCGTCTACCTCGTGCTCGTGCTCGTCGCCGGAGTCACGGCGTTCGGTCGCCGGAACTTGTAGCGACCTCGCCCGCGAGCCGCGCGTTCTGCGCGATCAGATCCTTGTTCGCTCGCTGCGTGCGGCCGCCGCTCTCGCGGTGCAGATAGGAGAGGACGAACGGCGTCACACCCTGCCCACGCACGTCGGCATCGTGCGCGGCGCGCAGGGCCTGCTCGATCAGCGGCTCGACGTCGTCGAGCGGCTCGTCCGGCGCTCGGCCGAGGAGCAGGCCGGCGCCGCCGAGCTCCCAGTGCGCGCGCGCGACCCGCGCCGCCTCCTCGGCCGCCTCGACGCGTGCCGACACCGCCGGCCCGCCCACGGCCGCGTAGAAGAGCGGCAGCGTGTCGACGCGATACCCGAGCACGGGCACCCCGAGTGACTCGAGCAGCTCCGCCGTCGCCGGGACGTCGAGCAGCGACTTGACGCCGGAGGAGACGACGAGCGCCCGCGTCCGCGCGAGCTGCGCGAGGTCGGCGCTGACGTCGGGCGGGTCGGGGAAGCCGCGGTGCACGCCGCCGAGCCCGCCCGTCGCCAGCCAGCGGATGCCGACGGCCTGTGCGGCGGCGAGCGTCCCGCCGACGGTGGTCGCGCCGATCGCCCCCTGCGCGACGGCGACTGCGAGATCCCGCGGGCCGACCTTGCGGGCGGTCGCGTCGAACCGCTCCAGCTCGCTCTCGGTGAGGCCGACGACGAGCTCGCCGTCGAGGACGCCGATCGTCGCAGGCACCGCGCCCGCCGCGCGCACCTGGCGCTCGGACTCGAGCCCGACCTCGACGCCTTCGCCGGGCGGGAACCCGTGCGCGACGAGCGTCGTCTCGAGCGCAACCGCTCGGTCAGGCGACTCGCGGACCTCCTCGGCGATCCGGATCACGCCGGCCGTTCCATGCGCAGGAACTCGTGTTCGCCGAAGCCTTCGAATGTGCGCACGTGGCGTTCGCCGACCTCGCGGAAGCCGACCCGCTCGTAGAGGCGGATCGCGCGCGCGTTCCACGACGCGACGTACAGGCGGAACACGCGCGGCTGCCACCGCTCACGCGCATAGTCGAGCTCCGGCTGCAGGTAGCGCTCGCCGAGCCCGCGACCGATCAGATCGGGACGCAGGCCGATGCCGATCTCGACGACACCGTCGTCCGGCCGGTCGAAGTACCAGAACGCCTCGGCGCGGCCGTCATCGCCTCGGACGACGTGCACCTTCGATTCGTCCTCGAACGGATCCGCAGCGATGTCGTAGAAATCGTACGGAGGCTCGTAGTGCCACTGCATGAGCTCGTCGAGGCTCAAATGAGCCCCTCGCGCTCCATCTCGACGAACCGCGACTGCTCGTCGGCCCGCACCTCGCGGAAGCCGGCGCGGCGATAGGCGCGCAGCGCGCGCTCGTTCCAGGCCGCGACCCAGAGCCGGAACCGCCTCGGCCGCCATTCGAGCGTCGCGTAGTCGAGCCCCGCCTGGATGAACGGCTGCGCGAGCCCCTGCCCCGTCAGGTCGGGGCGCATGCCGAGCCCGAGCCGCACCTCGTCGCCCTCGCGCACGAAGTTGAAGAAGCCGACGAGCTCGTCTTCGTCGCCGACGACCGCGCGCAGGCTGTCGCGGCGCTGCGGGTGTGCGAACAGCTCGACCTTCCGCGGGTCGTTCGACGTGTCGTACCACTCGTAGGGGAACTCGTACTGCCATCCCGAGATCTGCGCCGCATGCGCGTCTGTCAGCTGGACGACCTTCACGGCATCGAGCCTACGCGCGCGACGCAGCGTGCCGCGCATTCGAGGCCGCGCCGTGCGGCGTCTTCGAGCGAGCCGCCGAGCAGGAAGCCCGCCGCGAGCGCGTCGCCCGCGCCGGTCGTGTCGACGACGTCGGTGTCGAGCGGTGCGAGATCGAGCCGCGCGTCCGCGGTGACGACGGTGCAGCCGCGCGCACCGCGCTTGATCACGCCTGTCGGCGCCGTCAGGTACGCACCGCCGAGCATCTCCCATTCCGCCTCGGTCGCGAACAGGACGTCGGGCGCGAGCGTGTCGAGCAGGTCGCGGAAGCGGACCGGGCCGAACGCGCGAATCTCGGTCCAGGCCGCCACGTCGACCGACACGCGCGCGCCGTGGCCGCGCGCGAACGTCGCCGCGAGCAGCGCGGCATCGACGATCGGCTCGCGCAGGAGTGCGTAGCCGGAGAGATGGAGCACGTCGCAGCCGGTGAGCCATTCCGTCTCCACCTCGCCGGGCGCCAGCGTCGGCGCGACGCCGCGGTCTGACGCCATCGACCGCTCGCCGGACTCGACGAGCGAGACGACGACGCCGGTCGCGCCGGCGGCGACCGGCCCGACGAGCTCGACACCGCGGGCCGCGAGCTCGCGGGCAACGAGCTCGCCCGTCGCGTCGTCGCCGCGCTTCGCGATGCACCGCGACTCGGCGCCGAGGTGCGCCGCCCATGCGGCGACGTTCGCCGCCTGGCCGCCCGCGCCGGTCGACGTCTGCGCGCGGACGTCGTCGCCGCGGGCGAGCGGCTCGTCGAGCCGGACGATCACGTCGAGCAGCACGTCGCCGAGGGTTGCGAGCCGCATCGGGCACAATCGTCCCATGGACGACGACGATCGGCTCGCACGTGCCCGCTCCTTCCTCGTCGGCAGCGTCGTCGGCGCGTCGGCTGCGCTCGCGACGGCGCGCCGCCGCCGCGAGGTCGCCCGCCGCCGCCGGGAGCGGATGCTGCACCCGCCGGGCCTCGCCGCGTTCGAGGGTGCACCGTGCTACCGGGAGCTTCTCGCGGACGAAGCGGACCGGGACGACAGGTAGCCTCAGTCGCCTTGCCGATCTACGAGTACCGCTGCCCCGAGGGCCACACCTTCGAGCGTTTCCAGTCGATGACCGCGCCGGCGCCCGAGAAGTGCGACGTGTGCGGCGCCGCGCCGCTCGAGCTCGTCCTCTATCCCGTCGCGATCCACTACAAGGGATCGGGCTTCTACACGACCGACTACGGCAAGGGGAACAAGAAGGACGGCGATTCCTCGGGCGGCGGCGGAGGCGACTCGAAGCCGGAGAAGAAGACCGAGTCGAAGCCGGCCCCGTCCTCCTCTACTTCGTCGGACTGAACGCCTGGTTCCCGCTCAGGCAGCCGGGGCCGAACGGGCCGTCGGCCGGGTTGGGCGGCTGCGCGGCGGAGCGGCCGAGCACCTCCTGGATCACCTGGATGTTGTTCTCCGACGGCTGCAGGTAGCCGTCGCCGAGGTCGCGCCCGCCGAGGCGGCAGTGGAGCGTCGTGCCGGCGCGGAACTTGATCCACGCCAGCTGGATGAAGTCGCCGGTCGACAGGTCCGTCGAGAGCGGCTTCATCAGGTCGCTGCCGCTGAACGGCAGCCGGAAGAAGGTGCCGACGCTCGCGAGCTTGCTCAGCGTCGCCTGCATCACCTGCTGCTGGCGGACGCCGCGGCTGATGTCCGAGTCGCTCGGGTTGAGCCGGTTCTCGCGAACGCGTGAATAGATGAGCGCCGTGTGGCCGCTCATGTGCGTCATCCCCTTGTGGAAGCGCCATCCCTGCCACTGCTGGCAGCGCGTCGCCGTCGAGTAGGGGCAGTCGAACCGGTTGGAGAGGATCGGCTCCGGCACGTTCACGTCGATCCCGCCGACCGCGTCGATCAGCTGCACGAACGAGCCGAAGTCGACGAGGACGACGTGGTTGATCGACAGGCCGGTGAAGCCCTCGACCGTCCGGATCGCGAGCTTCGGCCCGCCGAGCTGCATCGCCGCGTTGATCTTCGAGTCGCCGTAGCCGGGGATCGACGCGCGCAGGTCGCGCGGCAGTGAGAGGTAGACGAGCCGGTGGCTCTTCGGATCGGTGTGCAGCACCATCAGCGAGTCGGAGTGCTGGTCGCTGCTCCGTCCCGGTTGGCCGTTGTCCGAATGGTCGGTGCCGATCAGCAGGATGTTCGCCGAGTTGTTCATCAGCAGGCCGCCGGTCGGCTTGAGCGTCGCGTCGATTCCGGGCGCCGCGTGCTGGAGGCGCGCGTTCGCGTCGTGGTCGCCGCTGCGGACGCTGAAGTAGCCGGCGACCGCCCAGACGATCAGCAGGACGATCAGGCCGAGGATCACCCAGAGCACGGTGCGGCGGACCGAGCGCTCGCGCTGCGGCCGGCGGCGGACGTCGCGGCGCTGCTGCTGCGGATCCGGCGTCCCGCGCTGCCGCCGCTCTCTCCCCGGCGACGGCACCTTCCCCTTCTGACGTCCGCCCCGGTAGACGCGGTACGGCTTCTCTCCGGAGGCGGCCATCGAGAGGGTTACGGTACCCACTCGGTATGACCGCCACGCATGCGATCGGCGTCGACCTCGGCGGCACGAAGATCCTCGCCGGCGTCGTCACGCGGGACGGGGAGGTGGTGCGCCGGCACGAGCGGATGACGCCGCACGAGTCGCAGGCGAGCGTCGTCGCCGAGCTCGAGGCGGCCGTCGCGGAGCTCGTCGACGACTCGATCGGCGCGATCGGCTTCGGCGTCCCGTCGCCGATCGACCAGAAGCGCGGCGTCGTCGTCCGGTGCGTCAACCTGCCGCTCGAGGACTACGCGCTGCGCGAGCACATGGCGCAGCGGTTCTCGCTGCCGGTCGGACTGGACAACGACGCGAACGCGGCGGCGATCGGCGAGTGGCGCGCGGGCAGCGGCCGCGGCGTCGACGATCTCGTGATGCTGACGCTCGGCACCGGCCTCGGCGGCGGCGTGATCGCGAACGGCCGGCCGTTCCGGGGCGGCCGCGGCGGCGGCCCCGAGCTCGGGCACGTCGTCATCGTCCACGACGGCATCCCCTGCCAGGGCGCCTGCGAGGGACACGGGCATCTCGAGCCGTACGTCACCGGCATCGCCGCGACGAAGCGCGCGCAGGAGGCGTTCGGCCCGGCCGCCGACGCGCACCGGCTGATCCGGCTCGCGAACGAGGGCGACGCGCAGGCGCACGAGATCCTCGCCGACATCGGCCGCCATCTCGGCTCGGCGATGGGCTCGTTCGCGAACATCTTCGAGCCGGAGCTGATCGTGATCGGCGGCGGCTTCGGCGTCGCCGCGTTCGAGCATCTGCGCACGCCGGCCGAGGAGCGGCTGCGGCGCGAGGCGCTGCCGCCGATGCGCGACGAGGCGACGGTCGTCCCGGCGGAGCTCGGGACCGCAGCCGGGCTGATCGGCGCAGCGTTCGTCGGCTTCGAAGCCGCGGATGGCTGAGTTCGCGCTCGCCGTCCCGTTCGACGGTCTGCCGTTCGAGAAGGTCGGGGTCGCGAACGACCTGCCGCTGCACGTGACCGTGTTGTTTCCGTCGCCCGGGGACGTCGCCGCGATCGTCGACGTGCTGGCGCCGTTCGGCGCGTTCGACGTCGCGTTCGAGCGGCTCGACCGGTTCCCCGGCACGCTCTGGCTCGCGCCGGAGCCGGCGGAGCCGTTCGCGGCGCTGACGGACGCGATGGTCGCGCGCTTCCCGGAATGGCAGCCGTACGGCGGCCGGTACTCGACCATCACCCCGCACCTGACGGTCGCGCAGGCGTCGCTCGAGGAGACGGCCGCGCTCCTCGAGCCCTTGCTGCCGCTGCACTCCCGCGCCGAGTCGGTCGTGCTGTACCGGCGTGCGGGCGGGAACCACTGGGTGGACGTTCAGACCTTCGATCTCTGATGCCGCTCGTCGTCTGCGCCACGCCGATCGGCAACCTCGAGGACGTCACCTTGCGCGTGCTCGACGAGCTGCGGGCGGCGGTCGTCGTCCTCTGCGAGGACACGCGGCACACGCGCGGATTGCTGCAGCGGCACGGGATCGACGCGCGCTTGCTGTCGTACCACGAGCACAACGAGGCGGCGCGGACGGAGGAGCTGCTGCCGCGCCTGCTCGAGGGCGCGCGGGTCGCGCTCGTCTCGGATGCGGGCATGCCGGCGGTCTCGGATCCGGGCGCACGGATCGTGCGGGCCGCGCTCGACGCGGGCGTCCCCGTGACCGTGCTGCCGGGGCCGTCCGCAGTCGAGACGGCGCTCGTCGCCTCCGGGCTCGGCGGCGGCTCATTCCAGTTCATCGGCTTCCTGCCGCGCGGCGCGGCGGCGCTCGCGGCGCTCTGGCCGACGCTCGGCACGGTGACGGTCGCGTTCGAGTCGCCGCAGCGGCTGCCCGCGACGCTCGCCTCGCTCGCCGCGTTCGATTCGTCGCGCTTCGTCGCGGTCTGCCGCGAGCTGACGAAGAAGTTCGAGGAGGTCGTTCGCGGTCCGGCCGCCGAGGTCGCCGGGCGCTTCGCCGAGCCGCCGAAGGGCGAGGTCACGCTCGTCGTCGGCGCTGCCGCGGCGTCCGCCGTCGACGATGGCGCTGCGCTCACGGCGGTTGCGGAGCTCGTCGACCTCGGCGTCCCGCGCAAGCGTGCAGCCGAGATCGTCGCGTCTCTGACGGGCGTGGCCCGCAATCGTCTCTACCGCGGCTCCCTGTAAGCAGAATTGACAACAGCCGACGCCCTCGCTACCGTACGCCCTCCCGGTTTTCCAAACTGACAACAGAAGGGAGTCGTCGTGCGGGCGCTTGCGGTGGTTGTGTTGTTATTGGTCGTCTTCGTGCCGTCGGCGGGCGCGTGGACGTGGCCCGTCGCCGGGCCCGTGCTCGCGCCGTTCGTGTTCGACGCCGCGCACCCGTACGCGGGCGGCCAGCACCGCGGCGTCGACATCGGAGCCGACGCAGACGCGGTCGTCGTCGCGCCGGTCGCGGGCGAGGTCACCTTCGCGGGAACCGTCCCGTCGAGCGGGAAGAGCCTCTCGATCCTCACGGCGGATGCGCTCTCGGTGACGCTGACGCATCTCGGCTCGGTCGACGTCGCCAGGGGCGCGCACGTCGACGAAGGGGCGCCGGTCGGCGCCGTCGGGCCGAGCGGCACGGTCGAGGTGTCTGTGCCGTACGTCCACCTCGGCGTCCGCACGGCGGCGAACGAGCAGGGCTACCTCGATCCGCTGTCATTCCTGCCGCCGCCGGCTGCGCCGTCTGCTGCCGCGCCGCCCGTCGAGGTCGCCTCGCCGGCGCCGGCGCCCACACCCGCAGCGTCGCCTGCCGTCGAGCCCGCGGCGCCGAGTGCGCCGCCGCCCGCGCCGCGTGCGCCCGCGCCTGTGCCTGCGCCCGTGCCTGCGCCTGCGCCGGTCGAGCCTGCGCCGGCTCCTGTGGCGGCGCCGGTCGGCACAGCCGCTCCCGCTCCGGCTGTCGCGACGCCGACCCCGAGCCTCGATCCGGTCCCGGCTGAGCCGCCCGCCCGGGCTGCCGCAACTCCGGCGAGCCCGGAGCCCGCCCGGAGTGCGGCGCTCGACGCACCGGTCGCCGTCGCGACGCCGGCCGCACGCTTGCCGGAGCCGTCGATCAACAGCAGGCCCGCCGTGCTCATTCCGACGGCATCGCTCCTCCCGACGACGCGCGCCGCGCTGCCTGCTTCCTACCCGGGTTCAGGCGCGCTCCGGACGTCGTTCACGGCTCTGCGGGCGCCGAGGACGGTGGCGGTGCGGCATCGCCCGACAGCGGCGCCGATCGGCCCCGTGCTCGTGCGCGGCCTGCAGCAACCGGCGGCGCCGACACGGCACGCGGCGCACCGCCGACACGGGCTGCCGCTGCTGCTCCTCGGCGGCGCCGCGGGTGCGCTCGCAGCGCTGCTCGTGCTCGTTCGTATGATCTTTCACCCGTCTTCGCGTCGCGAAGGAGCTTGCATTGCCGGAGAAGATCCTCGTCGCGCCGGCGTGGCCGTATGGCAGCGGCCCGCGGCACATCGGCCACGTGGCGGGCTTCGCCGTGCCGGCGGACGTCTTCGCCCGCTATCACCGGCTGAAGGGAGACGACGTCCTGATGGTCAGCGGCACCGACGAGCACGGGACGCCGGTCATGGTCGCAGCGGACCGAAAGGGCGTGTCGCCGCGTGAGCTCGCCGATTCCGGCAACGAGATCATCCGCACCGATCTCCGCAACCTCGGCATCTCGTACGACTGCTTCACGCGGACGACGACGGTCAACCATCGCCGTGTCACGCAGGACATCTTCCGGACGCTGCACGAGAAGGGCTATCTCATCGAGCAGCGCGCGCTCGGGGCGTTCTCCCCCGCGACGGGACGGACGCTGCCGGACCGCTACATCGAGGGGACGTGCCCGATCTGCGGCTTCGAAAGCGCGCGCGGCGACCAGTGCGACAACTGCGGCAATCAGCTCGATCCCGTCGACCTGATCGAGCCGCGCTCGATCATCGACGGCTCGACACCGGAGTTCCGGGAGACGACGCATCTGTTCCTCGATCTGCCGGCGTTCGCCGAGCAGCTCGAGGCGTGGATCTCGCAGCAGGACGCGTGGCGGCCGAACGTGCGGAACTTCTCGCTCGGGCTCGTGCGCGAGCTGAAGCCGCGCGCAATGACGCGCGACATCGACTGGGGCGTGCCCGTTCCGGTCGAGGGCTATCCGGAGGACACGAAGCGGATCTACGTCTGGTTCGACGCCGTCATCGGCTACCTCTCGGCGAGCGTCGAGTGGGCGCACAACGTCGGCCGGCCCGAGGCGTGGCGCGAGTGGTGGCAGAACCCGGACGCGCGGCACTTCTACTTCATGGGCAAGGACAACATCGTCTTCCACACGGTCATCTGGCCGGCGATGCTGCTCGGCTACGGCTCGGGCGGCGAGCTCGGCGCAGGCCGCGGCGACCTGCACCTGCCGACGAACGTCGTCGCGAGCGAGTACGTGACGATGGAGGGCAAGAAGGCGAGCTCGAGCCGCAACGTGGCGATCTGGGTGAACGACTTCCTCAGCCGCTACGACCCGGATCCGCTTCGCTACTACCTGACGGCGGCGGGGCCGGAGACGCAGGACTCGGACTTCACGTGGGAGGAGTTCGTCCGCCGCAACAACGACGAGCTGCTCGCGAACTGGGGCAATCTGGTCAACCGGACGCTCGTCAACGCCCACCGCAACTTCGGCGAGGTGCCGGCGCCGGGCGAGCTGCGGGAGGAGGACGCCCGCGTCCTCGCCGGCGTCGCGGCCGCGTTCGACGAGGTCGGCGCGCTGATCGACCAGGGCCGGTTCCGGGCAGCGATCGGTGAGACGATGCGCGCGTCGACGCTCGCGAACCAGTACGTGGCCGACCAGGCGCCGTGGGCGCTCGTCAAGAGTGATCGCGAGCGCGCCGCGACCGTCCTGTACGTCGCGCTGCGCTGCGTCGACTCGCTGAAGATCCTCTTCGCGCCGTTCCTGCCGTTCAGCTCGCAGACCGTGCACGAGCTGCTGGGCTACGAGGGCTGGCTCGCAGGCCCGCTCGAGTTCCGGTCCTTCACGGAGGAGGACGGAAGCGAGCACCAGGTGCTCACCGGCGACTACGCGTCGTGGGTCGGCAGCTGGGCGCCGAGCGAACTCGCGCCCGGGCAGACGCTGCAGGAGCCGAGGCCGCTCTTCCGCAAGCTGCCGCCGGAGACGGTGGACGACGAGCTCGAGCGGCTCGGCCTGACGGTGTGATCGACACCCACGCGCACCTCGAGATGCTCGACGACGGAGCGGTTGCGCGCGCACGAGACGCAGGCGTCACCCGGATCCTCACCATCGGCACTTACGACGCGGTCGCCCTCGCCGGCGAGCACGACGACGTGTACGCGGTCGTCGGCATCCACCCGCACGAGGCGGCGCACGAGCGCGACCTCGACCACATTCGCGAGCTCCTCGCCCATCCCAAGGCGGTCGCCGTCGGCGAGATCGGCCTCGACTACTTCCGCGACTACGCGCCGCATGACGCGCAGCGGCAACTGTTCGAGGCGCAGCTCGGCCTCGCGCGCGAGGTGCAGAAGCCGGTCGTCATCCACACGCGCGACGCCGACGCCGACACGGCGGCCGCGCTCGAGGGGTTCGACGGCACGGTCGTCCTGCACTGCTTCTCGTCGCCGCACCTGCTGCCGGCCGCGCTCGAGCGCGGCTGGTACGTCTCGTTCGCCGGCAACGTCACGTACAAGAACGCGAGCGACCTGCGGCTCGCTGCGACACAGGTGCCTGCCGACCGTCTGCTGGCGGAAACGGACTGCCCGTATCTTGCGCCGCAGCCCGTCCGCGGCAAGCAGAACGAGCCCGCATACGTCATGCACACGCTCGAGACGCTCGCGCACGCGCGCGGCGACGACTATCGCGAGCTCGAGGCGCAGATCGAGCGGAACGCGACCGCGTGCTTCGGCCTGTGAAGAAGGAGTACGGCCAGCACTTCCTCGTCGACGAGAACATCCTCGGCGTGATCGGTCGGCTCGCCGACCTGCAGCCGGACGACGTCGTGCTCGAGATCGGCCCGGGGGAGGGCGTTCTCACCCGCTACCTGGCCGCCCGCGTCGCGCACGTGCACGCCGTCGAGATCGACGAGTCGCTGGCGCCGCAGCTGGAGGGGATCGCTGACAACGTCGACGTGCGCTTCGGCGACGCGCTGCGGCTCGATCTGCGCAGCGACGCGACCAAGCTCGTCGCCAACCTCCCGTACAACGTGGCGACGCCGCTCCTCGTCGAGAGCCTCGACGGCCTGCCGGAGATCGGGCTCTGGTGCGTGATGGTGCAGCGCGAGGTTGCGGACCGGCTGTTCGCGAAGGCGCGCACGAAGGCCTACGGCGCGGTCAGTGTTCTCGTGCAGCTCGTGTGCGAGCGAAGCGGATTGCATCCGGTCTCGCGAACCGTCTTCCGGCCGCCGCCGAACGTCGACTCCGCGCTCGTCGCGTTCCGACGTATCGGTCTGCCGCACGACTTCGCGCACGTCAAGCGCGTAGTCGGCGCGGCGTTCGCGCACCGCCGCAAGACGCTCCCGAACTCGCTCGAGCTGAGCGGCCTCGCGGCCCGCACCGACGCGGCGGCTGCGCTCGAGTCGATCGGGCGCGAGCCGACGACGCGGGCGGAGGCGCTCGCGCCGCCCGAGTTCGTGGCGCTCGCCGAGGCTCTGCAACTGCGGCGCCTCGTGCCGGACGCAGCGGTGAAGCTGACCGGCAGCGCTTCCGTGCGCGGAGGCTTTCCGGCTGACGACCTCGACCTCGTCGTCGTCACGGACGACGTGCGCGCCGCGACCGCGACACTCGAGCGCGATTACCCACCGCTCTACCGCGAGGAGTGGCGCGACGACTGGAACGCATTCCGCGTCGACGCCCATCCGCAGGTCGACGTCGTCGTGACGCGGCCCGGCACGCTCGGGCACGCGCACCACGTGCGCGCCTGGGAGCAGCTCGCCGACGACCCCGCGCTGCTCGCCGAATACCGTCTCGCGAAGCTCGACCCCGAGCGCAAGCGGGATTTCTTCGAACGAGTCGTCGACACATTCTGGAACGAGTGAGAGCGTCCGCGCCGGCGAAGATCAACCTCGGGCTCGTCGTCGGCCCGCTCCGTGCCGACGGGAAGCACGAGCTGCTCACGGTCTATCAGCGCGTCGGGCTCGCCGACCGGATCGACGTCGACGACGCCGACCGGCTGTCGGTCGAGGGGTTCGCCGGCGACACGATCGTCCGGCGTGCGCTCGAGCTGCTCGCCGAGCGCGCGGGCATCGAACCGCGCTGGCGCGTGCGGATCGAGAAGCGCGTGCCGGTCGCGGCGGGGCTCGGCGGCGGCAGCTCGGACGCGGCGACCGCGCTGCGCCTCGCGAACACGACGCTCGGCGACGACGTGCTGCACGAGGTCGCGGCGCAGGTCGGCGCCGACGTTCCCTTCTTCCTCCGCGAAGGCCCGCAGCTCGGCAGCGGCGACGGCACCGAGCTCGAGCGCGCGGAGCTGCCGCAGGACTTCTGGATCGTCCTCGTCCTGCCGCACGACGCGCGCAAGGAATCGACTGCCGCTGTCTATGCGGCGTTCGATGCGCGCGGCGGTGCGGCGGGGTGGGAGGAACGCGCGGCGGCGTTTCGCGCGGCGATCGCCGGCGTCCGCAGGCCGCGTGATCTTGCGGCGCTCCCCGCGAACGATCTCGCGTCGTCGCCGCTGACGCACGAGCTGCGCGAGCTCGGCGCGTTCCACGCCGACGTCAGCGGCGCGGGACCGGCGGTGTACGCGCTGTTCCACCACCGCGACGCGGCGGCTGCTGCGCAGAAGCAGGTGCGCCGGCGCGGGCGCACGTGGCTGACGGCACCAGCGTGGTACGGTTGATTTCGACGGTGTTGAGCGACTCGCCACACGCGATCGAGCACGGATCGAGCCGCGCCGGCCGGTGGCTGCAGGCGCGGCGGGTCCGCGCGGCGCTCTGGATCGCAGCGGCCGAAGCGCTCGTCGTCCTCTTCTCGCACGACGTCACCAAGTGGACGGTGATCGCGCTTGCCGTCGTCAGCGTCCTCGCCTGGCTCGGCGGCCGCGAGAGCCGCTCGGACGTCGTCCGCCAGGTGCTCTGGATCTTCGCGGCGTCGCAGCTCCTCGCCGTGATCGCGGTCATCCTCGCCTGGATCGTCAAGTGGGCCGTGATCCTCGCCGTCGTCGTCTTCGCCGTGCTCGGCCTCGTCTATCTCTTCCGCGACCGGAGGTAGACTTCCAGGCCCTGTGGGGCGTGGCCAAGCGGTAAGGCAACGGGTTTTGGTCCCGTGATCCCAGGTTCGAATCCTGGCGCCCCAGCCACTCTCTCCTGATCCCATGGCGAATGACGTCACAGCAGTGGTCATGGCCGCCGGCCTCGGCACGCGCATGAAGAGCGCGACGCCGAAGCACCTGCACCCGCTGCTCGGGCGGCGCCTCGTCGACTGGGTCGTGCAGGCGGCGCGCGACGCCGGCGTCGAGCGCGTCGTCGTCGTCACCTCCGCCGAGGCGGCCGGCGCGTTCCCGGACGACGAGGTCGCGGTGCAGCGCGAGCCGCGCGGCACCGGCGACGCCGTGCGCGCGGCGCGCGACGTGCTCGGTGACGTGACCGGCGACGTGATCGTCCTCAACGGCGACGTGCCCGCGCTCCGCGGCGAGACGGTGGCCGCGCTTCTCGACACGCACCGCCGTGAGAACGCCGCGGGCACCGTGCTCTCGTTCGAGCCCGACGACGTGCGCAGCTACGGCCGCGTCGTCCGCGACGGCGACGGCCGCCTGGCGCGGATCGTCGAGGCCAGGGACGCGTCGCCCGACGAGCTCGCGCTCGGCGAGGTCAACTCCGGGATCTACGTCTTCGACGCGGAGAAGCTCTGGCCGCTTCTCGACCGGCTCGAGCCGAAGAACGCGCAGGGCGAGCTGTATGTCACCGACACGCTCGGGCTGCTCGTGCAGGACGGGGAGCGGGTCGCCGTGCACGTCGCGCCGCTGGCGTGGGAGGTCGAGGGGATCAACACTCGCGTCGAGCTCGCATTCGTCGCCGGCCGGCTGCGCGACCGGATCAACGAGCAGCACATGCTGAACGGCGTGACGATCGTCGACCCGGAGTCGACGTGGATCGAAGCCGGCGTCGAGCTCGCGCAGGACGTGACGATCCACCCGTATACGGTGATCCGCGGCGGCGTCCGGATCGAGAGCGGTGCCGAGATCGGCCCGTTCGCCTACGTCCGCCCCGGCACGACGCTCGGCCCGAACGGCAAGATCGGGACCTTCGTCGAGGTCAAGAACTCCCAGGTCGGCGCCGGGGCCAAGATCCCGCACCTCTCGTACATCGGGGACGCCGAGATCGGCGATAACACGAACATCGCCGCGGCCAACGTGACGGCCAACTTCAAGCACGAGCCTGGGAAATCGAAGGCCCGGACGAAGATCGGCAGGAACGTCAGGACCGGGGTCGACAATACGTTCAATGCGCCCGTCGAGATTGGCGACGATGCTTGGATTGCGCCGGGCGCGGTGATCACCGATGATGTCCCTCCCGGATCGCTCGCCGGGTTCGCGCCGCGCCAGGACACCAAGGAAGGGTGGGTCTACGACAAGCATGGAAAGCCTGACAGCTGAGATCGCGCTGCCCGGCCTGGAGAAGCCGACGGTGAGCATGGAGCAGCGCGGCCACTGGATCGAGCGTCCCGGCGGCAAGCGGCTGATGGTGTTCGCGGGGCGGTCGCATCCGGACCTCGCGCAGTCGATCGCCGAGCATCTCGGCGTCGAGCTCGGCGGCGTCGCGCTCGAGACGTTCAAGAACGGCGAGACGTACTGCCGCTACGAGGAGTCGATTCGCGGCGCCGACGTCTTCATCGTGCAGACGGGCTGCATGCCGGTCGACCAGAACCTGATGGAGCTGAGGTTCATGATCCAGGCGGCGAAGCTTGCGTCCGCCAAGCGGATCACCGCCGTCGTGCCGCTGTTCCCGTACGAGCGGCAAGACCGCACGGCGAAGCCGCGCGAGCCGATCTCGGCGCGCCTCGTCGCCGACATGCTGCAGCTCGCAGGCGCCGACCGCGTGCTCACGATGGACCTGCACGCGGGCCAGATCCAGGGCTTCTTCACGATCCCCGTCGATCACATGACGGCGGTGCCGCTCTTCGCGCGCCACTTCAGCGACCTCGGCCTGACCGGGGACGGCGTCGTCTCCGTCTCGCCGGACGCGGGCCGCGCGAAGATGGCGGTGCGCTTCGCCGAGATGCTCGAGGCCG